>NZ_JBNHIC010000015.1:0-90937 GCF_059092905.1 Arthrobacter sp. B0427-1-12
CGGTGGGGGATGGAGCGGGGTCGGTCCCGCCCCCCTGGGACGGGTGGCGGCACCGGAAGTCCGGTTGCCGGCGTCGTACCCTGGCCGGCAACCAAAACCAGCATTCTCAGCCCGTATGGTGGCCTACGCCGAGGGCAAGGCGGGTGCCGTCCTTGCCTTCGAGGACCAGCGGGACGTCCTGGTTCGGAAGTTCAAAGACGAGCGTTGCTTCGAAGTTTTCGCCTTGTACAGCGTGGTGCTGCTGCGGCGAGGCCCAGATGGGCTGCGGGGCAGCGCCGCCCAACCCGTCGATGCTGTAGTCCGAGGCGTTGAAGTCCACGCCCTCGGCATCCAGCGCGATGATTTCCAGCAGGATGCGCACGTGGTGCGAGCCTTCCGGCGGAGTGCCGGTCAGCGCGGGTTCGGACGCCGACGGCTTCCAGTTGTCATTCTCCACTGGAATGACGCCGTTGATCCGGGCCAGGCCGCCTTGGATCTGGGCCGATGCCCCCAGCAGAGTGCTGGGCGCCTTCTGGTTCGCCAGCAGCAGGTAGCCCAATCCCAGGCCGATGATGCCCAGCAAGGCCAGCACCAGGATCCAGGTGCGCTTGGTCCGCCGGGCCGGCCGGCGTTCGTGTCCGGGTTCGCTTTCGTTGCCGGGCCGGCGTCCGGCGCGGGCATCTTCCGTGTGAGTCGACATATGTCCATGCTCCGGCCGCCACCATGGGAAAACCCGGGAATCCGGGGAAAATCCTAACGACTGTGCAACGCAGGATTTTCCCAAGTCAGTACGGGAATCATGGAACCCATGGACCGCCGACGGGCGGCCCGTACACCACCACAGGAGCATCCTGGTGAAAGACCCCGGACCCCGGCATTTCCCCCAATGCCGGGGTCCGGGCTGTGTCCGGCCTGACCCCGGTTAGGCAATCCATGGGATGTGCTTGCGGACATCCGTCAAATGCATGCTGACCTCCACGAACAGGTCGTCCAGCATGTACTCGTCCACCCCGAGGATCCGGATCGAATGTCCGCTGCCTGCCGCCTCGCCGTCGAGTGCGCGGGAGTAGAGGCAGACGGCGGTTTGCCAGTCGATCCGCACCAGGGTCCGGCCCTGGCCGATCAGCGGGTAGTCCGGGGAGTACGCCTTGTAGTGCACGTTGGGTGCGACGACGGCCTCGAGCGCGCGACGGCCATCATGGCGTACCTCTTCCACGGATTCGATTTCGACGGCGTTCGAATAGGGCGTCTCGACCGGCACCGGCGCGTTTCCCGCCAGCTCCACCGGATCCAGCATCGCCGACCACCGCGGTGTGCCGAAAATTGGTTCCCCGTAGGCGGCCTCCGGACGGCGGCGGATCAGCCCCAGGTCGTTGTAGACCGGGGTCACCAGATGGGGCGGCAGCAACCAGGACTTCCGGCTGGCGCTGATGTAGAAATCGTCGCGTGAATCATTGATCCCGGTGGTGCTGTGGAGGAGTTGTCCGTCCAGCGTTTCCACCCGCAGGGCATTCGGCCGGCGAAGCCACGCCCGCACGGTGTTCGACGGTCCGGGAGCTTCTGCCCGGGCGTCTGTTTCATCGCGGGCCGGACGCTCCGGCGGGGCGGATTCGGGGGACTGCCAGGTGACTTCGAACCGCAGGGTTCCCCAGCGCCACGGAGAGGACCGGCACAGCGAACGGAATATGTCCTGGATCTTCCCGGAATCTAGGGCCTCCATATCCACATTCTAGGCTGCCGGGCATTCGTGCAGAGCGGACGTCCAGTACGGTGAAATCCATGATCGTGCACCTGGGGCAGCAATGGGCCCAGAACCCGTGGGTCTTCTGGCTGGTCCTGGGCGCCTGCCTCCACTTTGCTGTGGTCGGGGTGCGGCTGAGCGTGGTGGACATGCGCAGCCACCTGCTTCCCAACCGCATCATCTTTCCGTCCTACGGTGTTGCCGCGGCCGTGCTCGGGCTGGCCGCTGCGGCGGGGCAGGACTGGGTGAGGCTGCTCACCATGGCGGGTGCCGCCGTCGTGCTCTGGGTGGGTTACTTCGCGCTGCGGGTGATCTACCCGCAGGGGATGGGGTTCGGCGACGTCAAGCTGGCCGCGCTGCTGGGACTCTACCTGGGCTATCTGGGATGGGACCATGTGCTGTGGGGCACCTTCGGGGCGTTCCTGCTAGGGAGCCTGTGGGGTGCTGCGCTGATCCTGGCGCGCCGTGCGACGGCGAAGTCCAGGATTCCGTTCGGACCCTTCATGATCCTGGGCGCCGCGGCGGCCATGGCGCTGCCGTGACGACCGCCCTGACCACGCCGGCGCAGCCGGCTAACCGCGGGGAATGTTGCGCAGGTTGCTGCGGGCCATCGAGACCACCTCGCCGGCGCCCCCGTTGAGCACCACGCGGGTCAGGGCCAGGGCAAATCCCTTGACCTGTTCGCCCGTGATCTTCGGCGGAATGGACAGCGCATTCGGATCGGTGATGAGTTCCACCAGCGCCGGACCCGGATGCGCAAAGGCCTGGCGGTAGGCGCTTTCGATCTGCTTCGGGTCGGTGACCTGGACGGCATGGAAGCCCATGGCCTGGGCCACGGCGGCGTAGTTGGTGGCGGGAACGTCCACACCGAAGTCCTGCAGCCCGTCCACCAGCATCTCCAGCTTGACCATGCCCAGGGTGGAGTTATTAAAGACCACGACGTTGATCGGCAGCCGGTAGGCGGCCGCCGTCAGGAGTTCCCCCAGCAGCATGGACAGGCCGCCGTCGCCGGAGACGGAGATGACCTGGCGGTCCGGGTAGGCGAACTGCGCGCCGATGGCGTGCGGCAGGGCGTTGGCCATGGTGCCGTGCAGGTAGGAGCCGATCAGCCGGCGGGTCCCGAGCGGATTGATATAGCGGGCCGTCCAGACATTGCACATCCCGGTATCGGCCGTGAAGATGGCGTCCAGCGCGGCCACCTGGTCCAGGACGGAGGCCGCGTATTCCGGATGGATGGGCACGATCCGGTCGACCTTGCGAGTGTAGGCGCCGACCGCTTTGTTCATCAGGCGGTCGTGCTTCTTGAGCATCTGGTCGAGGAAGCGCCGGCTCTTCTTGCGCTCCACCAGGGGCTCCAGTGCCTGCAGGGTTGCCAGGACGTCGCCGTGGACGGCAATGTCGACGTCGGTCCGGCGGCCCAGATGCTCCGGCGCCCGGTCCACCTGCGCGGTGGTGGTGCCCTCGGGCAGGAACTGGTCATAGGGGAAATCGGTGCCCAGCAGGATGAGCAGGTCGGCTTCCTCGATGCCGGCCGCGGCCGCCCCGTAGCCGAGCAGCCCGGTCATCCCGATGTCGAACGGGTTGTCATACTGGATGAAGTCCTTGCCCCGCAGCGAATGGCCGATCGGAGCGCCGATCTTCTCCGCCAGCGCTACCACCTCATCGTGGGCGCCCTGGACGCCGGCGCCCGCGAAGATGGCGACCTTGGCGGCGGCGTTGATGGCGTCGGCCAGCGCGCGGACGGCCTCCGGCGCAGGCGTGATGGTGGCCGGCACCACGGGCATGCATTTCGGTGTCCTGGCGGTCGCCTCCAGCCCTGCCAGGTCGCCGGGCAGGGTGACGACGCTGACGCCGCGCAGCCCGACGGCGGACCGGATGGCGCTGACCATCACCCGCGGCGCCTGGTCCGTGGTGCTGATCATTTCCGAATACACGGAGCATTCGTTGAAGAGCCGGTCCGGATGGGTCTCCTGGAAGTAGGAGCTGCCGATCTGCCGGCTGGGGATGTGGGAGGCGATGGCCAGCACCGGCGCGCCGGTGCGGTTGGCATCGTAGAGACCGTTGATCAGGTGCAGGTTGCCGGGTCCGCACGAACCGGCGCAGACCGCCAGCTCGCCCGTCAGCTGGGCGTCCGCGGCGGCGGCCAGGGCGGCACCTTCCTCATGCCGCACGTGGATCCAGTCGATTCCGCCCTGCCGGGAACCGCCGGTTTTGCGGACGGCGTCGACGATCGGGTTCAGGCTGTCGCCGACGATGCCGTAGATCCGCTTCACCCCGACGGCTTGAAGCTGTTCAACGAGCTGGCTGGCTAGTTCCTTGGCCATGTGGATCTCCTGACTGTACTGCCATCGATACACTTGCCCGCCAGTCTAGTTCCAGCCGATCCGGTGCGGCACGCAATAGAGTGGTGGGCATGCCAGTACCTGACTTCATCGTGTCCCTGCGCGAAAAAATAGGAACGGAGCTGCTGTGGCTGCCGGGCGTCACCGCGGTGGTGTTCGACGGCGGCGGGCGCGTCCTGCTCGGACAGCGCGCCGACAACGGCAACTGGGGGCTGATCACCGGGATCCTGGACCCGGGGGAGGAGCCGGCGGTCGGTGCCGTGCGCGAGGTGCTCGAGGAGACCGGGGTGGTTGCCGCCGTCGAACATCTGGCCTCGGTGAGCGCCGGACAGCCGGTGGCGTTCCCCAACGGCGACCGCGCCCAGTTCCTGGATATGACCTTCCGTTGCCGCTTTGTCTCCGGCGAGGCGCGGGTGAACGACGACGAATCCCTCGCCGTGGGCTGGTTCGGCCTGGACGAACTCCCGCCGATGCCCCAGAATCACCTGCAGCGGCTGAAGGCCGCAATCGACGCCACCGGAGTCCCGGTGTTCGTACGCGGCTGACGCCCGCCCGCCCTCGTTCACGCCGAAACCTCACCTTTTGCGGAATGGGGGCCCATTTTCCGCAAAAGGTGAGGTTTCGGCGCAGGGGTGGCTAGGGGTTCAACGTGCCGCTGGGCTCGGCTTCGAGCCGCTCGGCTTCGGAGCCCGGCCGGCGCGCTCGGCCTCCAGCCGCTCGGCTTCCTCCCCGCCGATCGCCCTCACCGCGGGCCACCATGCCGGCGACATCGGAGAGCGGGATCTCCTTGAGCGCCAGCGCCAGGACAAGGGCGATCACCAGGAACGGCACCAGGTACCAGAACACCGGCGCCAGCGAATCGGCGTAGGCCTGGACGATCCCGTCCTTGAGTCCGGCCGGCAGCTGGTTCAGGGTCTGCGGATCCAGCGTGGCCGTGGACTGGGCCGCCGCCTCGGGGCGGCACCGAACCGGGTGAAGGTTTCGGTCAGGGATCCGGACAGCCGGCTGGTGAAGATGGCGCCGAAGATTGCCACGCCGAGGGCCGCACCGACTTCGCGGAAGTAGTTGTTGGAGCTGGTGGCGGTGCCGATCTGGTCCACCGGCCCGGAGTTCTGCACCACCAGCACCACCACCTGCATGATCAGTCCCAGGCCCGCGCCGAAGACAAAGAGCCGCAGGCAGATGATCCAGATGGGCGTGGCGGCGGTGAGCCTAATGCTGGAAGAGTTCCCTGGCCGTTGCGATGTAACCGCTCAGGATGTCGCGGTAGCTGCGGGTGTTGTCCGGGCTGAAGAATTCGTCGCCGGCCTTGCGGGACATGGTGGCCATGAAGAGCGTGGCAATCCGGGCTCTGGAGTCGGCCGGTCCAGGCCCTCACGCCGAGCCACGAGCAGGGCGAAGGCCTGCTCCTGGATCGCGGAATGGCCCATGATCCTGGCCAGCAGCTGCCGTCGTCCTGGTGGCCGATGATGGCATCTTCTTTGGTGGGGAAGTAGTTGAAGAAGGTGCGGCGGGAGATACCCACCCGCTCGCAGAGCTGCTCGATGGTGAAGTGGTTCTCAGGCCGTGCTCGGCGGTGAGCCCCCGTGCGGTATCGCGGATGGCCCTGCGCGTGGCAGCGCTTGCGCTCCCGCAGCCCGCCGCCGTCGTCCATAATTGCACTCTGAGTCACGAAGTAAATTTTTGGCACTCTGATCCAGGTAGGTGCAATAACCTGCCCGTGGCCTTCCTCACCCCACTTTCAGCCTTAAATGGCTCAGCAGCAGGTGCGCGAATCCGGGCGGATAAGCGCGCCTGCTGCTGAGCCAGGGGAAGGGGCGGGGTGCCCTTACTTTTGCGGGGGAGTGGTCATGGACAGGACGTCCAGGGCAGTGTCCAGCTGCTCTTCGGTCAGCTCGCCGCGCTCCAGGTAGCCCAGGGCAACGACGGCCTCGCGGATGGTCAGGCCTTCCTTCACCGCGTGCTTGGCGATTTTCGCTGCGTTCTCGTAGCCGATGTACTTGTTCAGCGGGGTCACGATGGACGGGGACGCCTCGGCCAGGAAGCGGGCGCGCTCCACGTTGGCGGTCAGGCCGTCGATCATCTTGTCCGCCATCACGCGGCTGGTGTTGGCCAGCAGGCGGATGGACTCGAGCAGGTTGGCGGCCATCACGGGGATGCCGACGTTCAGCTCGAAGGCGCCGTTGGTGGAGGATAGGGCAATGGTGGTGTCATTGCCGATGACCTGGGCGGCAACCATGATGGCGGCCTCGCAGATGACCGGGTTGACCTTGCCGGGCATGATCGAGGAGCCGGGCTGCAGGTCGGGGATGGCGATCTCGCCCAGGCCGGTGTTGGGGCCGGAGCCCATCCAGCGCAGGTCGTTGTTGATCTTCATGATCGAGTATGCGATGTTGCGCAGCTGGCCGGAAGCCTCGATCAGGCCGTCGCGGTTGGCCTGGGCCTCGAAGTGGTTGCGGGCCTCGGTCAGCGGCAGGCTGGTGTCCGCGGCCAGCAGCTCGATCACGCGGGCGGAGAAGCCGGCCGGGGTGTTGATGCCGGTGCCGACAGCGGTGCCGCCGAGGGGGACCTCGGCCACGCGCGGCAGGGAGGCCTGGATGCGTTCGACGCCGTAGCGCACCTGGGCGGCATAGCCGCCGAATTCCTGGCCCAGGGTGACCGGGGTGGCATCCATCAGGTGGGTGCGCCCGGACTTGACGATGGTCTTGAATTCCTCGGCCTTGCGTTCCAGCGAAGCGGCCAGGTATTCGAGCGCGGGGACCAGGTCGTTGATCAGCGCGGAGGTTGCGGCCACGTGCACAGAGGTCGGGAATACGTCGTTGGAGGACTGCGAGGCGTTGACGTGGTCGTTGGGGTGGACCGTCTTGTCGCTGCCGGATTCCTTCAGCGCGCGGGTTGCCAGTTCGGCGATGACCTCGTTGGTGTTCATGTTCGAGGAGGTGCCGGAACCGGTCTGGAAGACGTCGATCGGGAAGTGCTCGTCGAAGCCGCCGCCGGCAACCTTGTCGGCCGCGGCTTCGATCGCCTTGGCCAGCTCGCCGTCGAGCACGCCAAGTTCGGCGTTGGCGGTGGCGGCAGCCTTCTTGATGCGCGCCAGGGCCTCGATGTGGGTGCGCTCCAGGGTCTTGCCGGAAATCGGGAAGTTCTCCACGGCGCGCTGGGTCTGGGCCCGGTACAGCGCGTTCACGGGGACGCGAACTTCGCCCATCGTGTCATGTTCAATGCGGAACTCTTGTTCAGAAGTCACAGTCATGGAACCAAGGTTAGTCCGCGCTCTGCGCCGCCCGGGAATTTGTTGCGGTGGGCAGGGCGGCGCAGGGGCGTCATGTTAGGAAGCTCACAATCTCGTAGCTGTCACACGGAGCCGAAGCCGGAGACCAGTTCGGCCTTGCCCTCACTGAGCCGGTACGCCACGCCGATGACCGCCACCGATCCGTCCTCGACGGCATCGGCAATGATCCGGGAACTGTCCACCAGCCGCTGGGAGGTCTGGCGGACATGTTCAACGACGGCCGAGTTCACGTCATGGACGTCCTCCCGCATGGTCGCCAGCACCGAGGGCGTGATGCGCTCGACCAGATCCCGCAGGAAGCCCTTGGGCATGATGCCGGTGTTGATCGCGTCCATGGTTGCGGTGACCGCGCCGCAGCTGTCGTGGCCCAGGATCACGATCAGTGGAGTCTTGAGGATCCCCACGCTGTACTCCAGGGAACCCAAGACGGCATCGTCGATCACCTGCCCCGCAGTCCGGACGACGAAAACGTCGCCGAGGCCGACGTCGAAAATGATCTCCGCCGCCAGGCGGGAATCGGAGCAGCCGAAAATCACGGCGAACGGGTGCTGGGTATTGACCAGCGAGGCCCGCCGGGAGGCGTCCTGGTTGGGGTGGGAGGATTGGCCGGCCACAAAACGGGCGTTGCCCTCGAGCATGCGTTGCCAGGCCTGTGTTGGGGTGAGGGTAGTCGTCACCCTGCTTACTTTACTGTCTGCGAGCTCAGCTTCCGCGCAGGTCCTCGACGATGGCGGCCCCGAGGACGTCGAACTCCTCCAGTTCGGCGGTGCCCTTGAGCAGGACTGTCGATCCATCGATCCGTGCCACCAGGCTGGTGTCCGAGCCGGGGCGGTCCCGCAGTTCGAAGTCCACCCCCGCGATGGTGCGCACTCCGGTCACCGGCGCCTGGTCGGTGCGCTGGGAGATCCAGGTGGCATTGGCAATGTTGGTCTGGGTCAGTCCGATGAACTGGGTGTCAGGAGTGATATATCCCACTTCCCAGTTGGGGACGCCGTCGGACGCACCGACATTCCAGCGCGCGTAGTTCGACGTCCAGCCCTCCGGCAGGCTGACCGCCAGCGGAGCGTAGCCGGCGCTGGCCGCCACTTGCTGCGAGATGGCGGCAACGTCAATATTCCGGTCGTAGGTTTCCGCGCGGTTGGCCGGGTTGATCAGGACCACCGGAATGAACACGAGCACGCTGCAGAGCAGCGCGAGGATCATTCCCCGCACCGATGCATTGGCCCGCTTGGCCGCGGCGGCGCTGAGGACCGGCTTGACAGGTGCTTGTTGCTGTTCAGTCACCCAACCATTTTCGCTCATTACCACTGCCGGCGTCATATCCGCCATAGCTGCGGCCGGTTCCGACTATGATCGAAGCAGCGGGTTCCGCCGCAATCCATTTGGATTTCCAGTCGGGTTCCCATCCAACTGCCGCTCGAACGATGAGGTTTTCGTGTCTGAAACAACAGAGATGCCGCACTATTCACAGCTTTCAGCTTCCCTGGCCGTGGGTGAAGACGAACCGGACCGCAACCTTGCCCTTGAACTCGTCCGCGTGACGGAAGCCGCAGCCATCGCCGGCGGCGAATGGATCGGCTTGGGGGACAAGAACAAGGCAGATGGTGCCGCAGTGGACGCCATGCGTTCCTTCCTGGGCACCGTGCGCTTCAACGGGGTCGTCGTCATCGGTGAGGGCGAGAAGGACGAAGCCCCCATGCTCTACAACGGCGAGCGGATCGGGGACGGCACCGGCCCCGAGTGCGACGTGGCCGTCGACCCGATCGACGGCACCCGCCTGACCGCGCTGGGCATGAACAACGCGCTGGCCGTGCTGGCCGTCGCCGAACGCGGCAGCATGTTCGATCCTTCCGCCGTCTTCTACATGGAGAAGCTGGTCACCGGGCCGGAAGCGGCCGACGTCGTCGACCTGCGCCTGCCGGTCAAGCAGAACCTGCACCTGATCGCCAAGGCCAAAGGCGTGAAGGTCAGCCAGCTCAACGTCTGCATCCTGGAGCGCGACCGCCACCGCCCGCTGGTGGAGGAGATCCGCGCTGCGGGTGCCCGCACCAAGTTCATCCTCGACGGCGACGTGGCCGGCGCCATCGCCGCCGCCCGCGAAGGCACCGGCGTAGACGCGCTGATGGGCATCGGCGGCACGCCGGAAGGCATCGTTGCCGCCTGCGCCATCAAGACCCTGGGCGGTGTAATCCAGGGCCGCCTGTGGCCCACCACGGATGAGGAAAAGCAGAAGGCGATCGACGCCGGCCATGACCTGGACCGCGTGCTGACCACCCACGACCTGGTCACCAGCGACAACTGCTACTTCGCCGCCACCGGCATCACCGACGGCGACCTGCTCCGCGGCGTGCGCTACGCCAAGAACCGGGTCAAGACCCAGTCGATCGTGATGCGTTCCAAGTCCGGTACCATCCGCTTCGTCGACGGCGAGCACCAGGCCAACAAGTGGGAGCGCTGGATCCGCCAGGCCTAAGCCCAACTGGAATGAATGACGACGGCGGCCCGCACCTTTGAAGGTGTGGGCCGCCGTCGTCGGGGGTGGGGCCGAGGCAGCCGGGTCAGCGCCGGCCGAGGCGGCCGCGCACCGTCCGGCGCACCTGCTGGACGACGGGGCGCACCATCGGCGCCACCTTCCCACGGGCCTCCTTGGCCGCGGGCAGCAGCTTCCCGCGCGCCGCGCGGGCCAGCTGGTACGCCTTGTACTGCGGCTTGCTGACCGGCAGGTCCCAGGTGCCCGGGTAGTCCACCGCGTAGCCGCCGAAGGACTGCTTGAACTTGGTGAAGCCGGCCCATTCATGGTCCGGTTCATCGGCCGGGGCAATGCCCCACAGATCGAAGCTCTGCTTCCCCTCCGCGCGCGCATCGAGGATCATCCGGACCAGCAGCGGGATGCCGGCGCTGAGCTTCTTGTGCCCTTCGTCAATGGCCGCGTGCGCGTAGGCGCGGGAGGTACCGGTGTCGTAGCTGAGCGCTGCGGCGATCGGGCCGGTGCCCTCCAGCGTCGCGTAGTAGAGCTTGGCCGCCCCGGCGGGCATCAGGGTCCGCGCCGCGGTGGTCAGGTAGCTGTCCGTGTGCGAGGTGAAACCGGAGCGGTCGGCGGTCTGACCCAGGAAGCCCAGCAGGATCCCGATGTCCGCCGGATCCACCGAGGTTTCGATGGTGACGCCCTTCTTGTGGATGTTCCGGTAGATGTTCCGGTTGCTGCTGCGCATGGCGCCCAGCAGGTCCTTCTCTTCCTGCTGCAGGTCGATCACCCAGGTATGCCGCGGCTGGATGTCCCGCGGGGCGCGGGTCAGGCCCAGACTGCGCAGCCGCCGTTCAGGCTCGGCGCCCAGCGGCACGGCCACCGGCTCCACCCGCACATAGTGCGCCTTGTGGCGCCGCGCCTGCGCGGTGAGGTCGGCCAGCGCGGCGGCGAAAGCACCGGCGTCGTCCGCTGCCGGACCGTAGGGGCAGTACAGCGACCTGCCGAAGGGGCTGCGCTCGACGATGGCCAGGTAGCTCCAGCCCTCGCCCTCGCGTTCGAGGACGGTCTTGCCCAGCGCGCGCTGGAAGCCGGCCCACGCCGGGGTCTGCAGGATTGACTGGCTCATGGGTGCCGCTCCGCTCCTTCCGGCTGGCCGCCGGCCCAGGTGCCGGCGACGGTGGCCGCGAACAGGACGGCGGTGCCGCTGCCGTCCTCCGCGGGGTGGACGATGACCGGGCTGTCCGCAGCCGGGATAAAGGCGCTCTCGCCGCGTGCCAGGATGAGGTCGTTGTGCGGGGAATCGAGCCGGGCGGAGCCGGCCGTGGCCAGCACGACGGCGGGGCCCTGCTGCACCAGCGGAACCGGCTCCGAGCCCGGTGCCAGTTCGATCCGCTGCAGTTGGAACTCGCGGAACGGCGGGCGGTAGACCTGCTGGTCCAGCCCGGTGAGTTCCGGTTCCACCTGCGGCAGGCCCAGGGCCTTGAACTCGATGGTCTTGAGCAGCTCCGGCACATCCACATGCTTGGGCGTGAGGCCGCCGCGCAGCACGTTGTCGGAGGACGCCATGACCTCCACGCCCAGCCCGCTCAGGTATGCGTGCACATTCCCGGCGGGCAAGTAGATGGCCTCGCCCGGCTGCAGCGATGCCCGGTTGAGCATCAGGGAGATCAGGACGCCCGGATCGCCCGGGTAGGCTGCATTAAGTTCGATGGCGGTGCGCAGCTCCCGTCCGGAAGCGGCCTCCGCAGGTACCCCGGCCAGCGCGGTTTCCAGCGCGTCCGCCGCTTCGGTGACGAGCGCGCGGACGTCCGCGCCGCCGTCGATCAGGGCAGTGAAGGCGGTCTTCAGCCGCGCGGACTCCGGCTCCGGCCCCTCCAGGACGCCGATCAGTTTTTCCAGCAGGGGAGCGGACTTCCCGACGGCCTGCAGCGCGTCGGCGACCTGGCGGAACAGCCCGGCGGCGTCCTGGGGTTCGCGGAAGCCGCACAGTGCCTCGAACGGGCTCAGCGCCAGGAGCATCTCCGGCTTGTGGTTCGCGTCGCGGTAGTTCCGGAACGGGGCGTCCAGCGGCACACCGGCTGCGTTTTCGGCGGCGAAGCCGGCAGCGGCCTGTTCCTGGGTGGGATGCACCTGGAGCGACAGCGGCCCGCCCGCGGCCAGGACCTTGGCCAGGAAGGGCAGCTGCGGCCCGAAGGCAGCCACTGCTTCGGCTCCCAGCGCAGCCTCCGGGTCCCGGGCGATGACCTCGTCCAGCGGCGCCGTGCTGCCGTCGGGGAGCTGGACCAGCGACGGCGCGCCGGGGTGGGCACCGATCCACAGCTCCGCTTCGGGTGAACCGGAGGGTTCCCGGCCGAAGAGTTCGGCGATGGCAGTCAGCGAGCCCCAGGCGTAGGGCCTCAGCGCGTTCTCGAGACGGTACATGGTCTTCAGGTTCCCCCTCTGGTCACGGTGCGGGACTGGCTGTCCGGCGGTTTTGTTCCGGCTATTTCCTGGCCGGCCTACCCCGGAGTGCACTGGCCGTTGTTGGCCACCAGGGTGGACAGAGTGGCGGTATCGCCGATCTCGGCCAGGTACTGCAGGTATTCCTCGGTGATGCCGTCATCGGCGGGCTCAGGTGCGGTCAGCCGGGGCAGGCCCAGGTGCGGCAGGCCCAGCTGCGGGAGCGGGCCGGCGCTGACGGCCAGGGCGGCGTGTCCGGTTCCGGTGGAGCCTGAGGGGCCTGCCGCGGCCGGGCTGGATCCGCCGTCCGACGGCGCCAGCATCTGCTGCACCCGCTGATGGATCAGGTCGAAGTCGGGATAGGTGACGAAGTTGTCCTGCGGTTCGCCGAAGTCCGGCGGGCCGATGGTCAGGGTCTTCGTCTCGTGGCCCTTGGCCTTGACCGCCAGGTCCACGAAGCCGCCCAGCTGCGACTGGGGGACATTCGTCTCCACGATCTGTTCCCCGGCCTTGGCAATGGCCTCGAAACGGGTGAGCACGGTGGCCGGATCCAGCTGGGCGATCATCGCCTGCTGGACGCACTGCTGGCGGGCAATACGCTCATAGTCCGTCACGAATTCGCGGGACCGGGCATACCAGAGCGCGTGGAAACCATCAAGTCTCTGCGTGCCCGGGGCGATCCACCCTTCCGGCGCCAGATGCTCTTCGGTGCCTTCGATGGTGGCGCCGCTGATCGGGACCCAGCCGCCGGCATTGATGGTGATGCCGCCCATCGCATCGATCAGCTGCTCGAAGCCGCCCATGTCGACGATGGCGTAGGCCTGGACTTCGATGCCGAGGACACCGCTGGCCGCATCCATCATGGCCTCCGCACCGGGATCCTTGGAGCCGGGGTACAGATCCGCATGTTCCTCGTGGACCCTGGTGTAGAGGCTGTTGATGATGCATTCATCACCGCAGTTGTAACCGGCGGGGTAGACATCGTGCAGTGGGGAGTCTTCGGGGAACGGTGCGTTCTGGAAGTTGCGCGGGATGCCGAAGGTGGTGGTCTCGCCGGTCTTGGCATCGATGCTGACCACCGAAATACTGTCCGGCCGGCGGCCGATCCGGTCCTCGCCGGCGTCGCCGCCCATCAGCAGGAAGTTGTAGCGGCCGTCCACCGGGTCGAAGGAGGGCCCGGCCTGGAAGATGGAGCCGAAGGTATTGCGGCTGACATTGAGCAGGTAGGCACCGTAGCCCAGGCTGCCGCTGGTGCCAAGCATCAGGACGGCCAGCAATCCGGCCACGAGCGGACGCATGCCCGGGGCCAGCAGCGCGGGCCGGATCAGCCGCAGGGTATTGATGAACAGGAAGGCCCAGCCAATAGCCAGCAGGGCCAGCACCACGATCAGCACCAGCGAAATCCACCGGTCGGTGACCAGGGTGATCAGCATGCTCCGGTTGAAGACGCCCAGCAGGACCATGGCGATGACGCCGGTCCAGGCGGCGAGGGTGATCCGCAGCGCGCGCCTGCCCAGTGCGCGGTCGCCCGCAACGGTCTGGGCTGAACCCGGCACCAGCAAGGTCAGTGCCAGCAGGGTGAAAGCCCGCTTGGTCCGCTCCGGAACGGAGGCGGCCTGGGGAAAACGGACCGGGTCCGTCAGCATCGAAGTGGCCATCAACCGTCCTGGTTCGTCGTGCCGGCGAGCTTGGACCGCAGGGCCGCGCCCTTGTCCATTGCCGCCTGCCGCAGATTGGCCGCGAAGTCCACCAGTTCAGGCTGCAGCCGGGCGGCGAGTTCGTCCGTGCCGGCCGCGAGCATCCGCACGGCCAGCAGGCCCGCATTGCGCGCGCCGCCCACGGAAACGGTGGCCACCGGAACGCCTGCGGGCATCTGCACGATGGACAGCAGCGAATCCATGCCGTCGAGGTACTTCAGCGGCACCGGCACGCCGATTACCGGCAGTGGGGTCACCGAGGCCAGCATTCCGGGCAGGTGCGCGGCACCGCCGGCTCCGGCGATGATTACCCGCAGTCCGCGCCGGTGGGCTTCCTGGCCGTAGCGGATCATGTCCGCCGGCATGCGGTGGGCGGAAACGACGTCGGCCTCATAGGGAATGCCGAATTCCTCCAGGGCCTGCGCGGCGGCCTCCATGACCGGCCAGTCTGAATCGGAGCCCATGACGACCCCTACCAGGGGCTGGCTGGCAGTGCTGGCTTCGGCGGTCATTCGTTTACCTCCGTGTTGCGCCGGTAGGTGTCCTTGCCGTCGCGGATGATCGCGGCCACTCTGTTGGCACGGAACCGCACCTCGTCGAGTTCCTCGACGGTCTGGCCGACGGCGTTGACGTGGCCGATCTTGCGGCCCGGGCGGACGGACTTGGCGTAGCAGTGCACCTTCGCCGTGGGCTCCGCAGCCAGCGCCTGCGGGAACGCCGCGTACAGGTCCTGGTTTGCCCCGCCCAGGTAGTTCTTCATGACGGTGACCGCACCGAGGCAGTCCGTGGCGCCCAGCGGCAGGTCCAGGACTGCGCGCAGATGCTGCTCGAACTGGCTGGTCACGCAGCCGTCCATCGTCCAGTGGCCGGTGTTGTGCGGGCGCATCGCCAGTTCATTGATCAGGAAGCCTTCGCCGACGCCGGGGGTTTCGAACAGCTCCGCGGCCATCACCCCGGTGACTCCCAGGTCCTCGGCCAGGCGCAGCGCAGCCTCCTGCGCCTTGGCAGCCACCTCGGGCGGGAGGGCCTGGGCGGGGGCGATGACTTCGTCGCAGACGCCGTCGACCTGGATGGTGTGGACCACCGGCCAGGCCTTGGCTTCTCCGCTGGGGGTCCGCGCCACGAGCGCGGACAGTTCGCGGCTGAAGTCCACTTTCTCCTCGGCCAGCAGCGCCGTGCCGGTGAACCAGTCCGTGGCCGCCGCGGCAGCACCGGCGTCGTTAATGATCCGCACGCCCTTGCCGTCATAGCCGCCGCGGGGGGTCTTCAGCACCACCGGCCAGCCGATCCGGTCGCCGAAGGCGACGAGTTCCTCGATGCTTTCGACGGCGGACCACTGCGGGTTGGGCAGGCCGAGCCGGTCCACGACGTGGCGCATGATCAGCTTGTCCTGGGCATGGATCAGTGCGTCCGGGCGCGGCTGGACATTCACCCCCTCGGCAATCAGCGTCTGCAGATGCTGGGTGGGGACATGTTCGTGGTCGAAGGTCATCACATCCAGGCCCTGGGCGAACGCGCGCAGCGTGTCCAGATCCTTATAGTCACCGACCGGCGCCTGGGCGACGGCGGACACTGCGGAGACGTCTTCAGCTTCCGCCAGGACGCGCAGCTCAAAACCGAGCGCTACTGCTTCGGGGGCCATCATTCGTGCCAGCTGGCCGCCGCCAACCACACCTATTACGGGAAAACTCACTCAATCAGGGTACCGAAACCAGCCGCTGATCCTTGATTTTTGTGCCGCCCCGCGCGGCCCGTACTTGGGAAACCCCAAGCTGCGGCGGCTAAACTGGGCCGTTGACCGGCGTTGCGTCCAGCAGGAGGCAGTGCCGGGGTGCACCCTTCCGGTGCAGGAACAGGGGCGCAGCAGCACAAGGCGCAGCAACGGACCGTGGAGGGTCATGAACAGTTCAGTAACAGACCGCGTCAAGGGCCTCGTCTCCCTGTTCTGGCGGGAAGTGCTCAAGTTCGGCACCGTCGGCGGCGTGGCGTTTGTTATTGACTCCGGTATTTACCTCTGGCTGCTGTACGGCCCGATGACCGGGCACCCCACCCGGGCGAAGATCATCGCGGCTTTCGTCGCCACCATTTTTTCCTGGGTGGCCAACCGCTACTGGACCTTCCGCCACCGCCGCCAGGCCAATGTGGTCAGGGAGGCCGCGCTCTTTGCCATCATGAACGGCATTGGCATGGGCATAGCTGCGGCCTGCGTCTACGTTTCGCACTGGATCCTCGGCTTCGAGGACCCGTTCTCCGACTTCATTGCCGGCAGCGTCGTCGGACTGATCCTCGGGACGATTTTCCGGTTCTTTGCCTACCGGTTCTGGGTCTTCACCGATGAACTGGACCAGGAGCCGGAGTTCGCGCACGACCACGAAATCTTCGAGCACCAGGATGCCGACGCCGGTGCGCAGGCTGCCGGCCGCCCGGCCGACGCGAAGTCCCCGGCCACCGAAGCCTGAGGCTCCCGCCCGCCGATACCGCTGGCTCAGAGCCGGGCGGAAATCCGTTCGCTGCTGATCAGCGAATCCGTCACGTCGACGTCCGGATGCACCAGGACCACGGAGCCGTCGGCCGCCCAGATACCCAGGGCTTCGCGCAGCACCCGGTCCAGGGGCAGGGCCGCCGGAATGAGGACCGTTCCTCCGGCATCCGCCGCGCTGCCGTCGGTACCCTCAGGCAGCAGGTCCGCGTAGCTGAGCATCCCGCCGTTGAACTCCAGCGCAGTGTCCAGGCCGGATGCGTCCTCCAGAGTGTCGTAATAATCACCAAAGGCCCTAACCTCCGCTGCGTAGTCCAGCACGCCCGCGGGCAGGTCCCCGGTCCACCGCAGCGCCAGCGCGCCCAGGGCCACCGCCACAATAAGCCCGCCGGCGGGCGGAGCAGCTTCCGGGGCCGCTGTGGCCGTGATGTCCGCGCCGACGGCGCCACTGGTCACCACCAGCGTCCCGCCGGTCTGCCACGTGGCCAGCGCCCACACCAGGGTCCGCCAGTGCGGCGGCAGGTCGAGCCGCACCCGGCTGCCGGCTTCGGCGTCAAGTTCCTCGACCATGTAATTGGCGGTTTTGGCCACCCAGTTGTCCAGCACATGGCCGGACAGCTCCACACGCTCGTGGTCCGGGCCGTACCAGATCAGGCGGGGGGACGTGGGCCGTTCCGACCGCAGTGCCTTGAGGAGCTGCGCTGGCGTGGTGGGCGTCTTCATCGCGTGACTTCCTTCTTTCTGGGAATTTCCTGAGAATCCTGGAACGCCTGCGCAGGTCGTGCGGCGCCCTTCGGCACCGCGGCACGCCCGGAAATCGTGGCCAAATTGTCCGCGTGGCGCGGCCCGGATTTGTAGCACTGACTGTTTAGGATGTCATGCCGGTTTGACTCGCAACAGATTACACGCGTGTAATTAGGTGACGGCTTCCGCCAGCAACTACAAACGAGACCAGGTCAGAATTCCAAGCCGGAATTCCAAGCTGATTGATCGTTGCCGCTGGATGGCTGCCGCTTGACAAGTACCGCTGGTACAGAACCTTACATCCGACTTCAGTGGACAACCATGTCCAGGCTGGGACGACAACCGGGAGGCATCCATGGGGCACGCTGAGCGAATTGAGGATCGCTCAATCATCGCTGCGCAGGCATCGGCCCGCTACGGAGCGCGAGGAGTCCCCACCGACTGGTTCGTCGATCCGGCGGACCCGGATGCAGCCGAGCGCTTCAGCCAGGACACTGCGCAGTCGCTTGACGATCAGGCAACCGCTTTCCTGGCTGCTCATGAAGCGCTGGCCGGGGCTCCGGTGCGGGAAGACAGCCTTAAGGTTGAGGACCTGGCCGATGGCGGCGATCCCGGCAACGGTGAGCCGGCCACAGCTCTGCGCCGTGAGCGCGAGCTGGAGCAGCGCCGGGACCAGGCCGTCTGGATCGGCATTCCGGGCCTTGGGCAGGATTTCGCCGACGAGGGCGAACTTGGCTGGCAGGCCGACGCGCTCTGCGCCCAGACCGATCCCGAAGCCTTTTTCCCCGAAAAGGGCGGTTCCACCAGGGACGCCAAGAAGGTCTGTGCCGCCTGCAACGTCCGGTCCCAGTGCCTCGAATATGCGCTGGCCAATGACGAGCGGTTCGGCATCTGGGGCGGGCTCTCCGAGCGGGAGCGCCGCCGGCTGAGGAAGCGAGCAGTCTGATTCTGCAGCAGGTTCGCGTCACCGCCATTGTGGTCGCCCACAACGGTGCCAAATATCTACCCGAAACACTCGCGGCGCTGGCCGCCCAGACGCGGCCCGCTGATTTCCACATTGGAGTCGACGCCGGGTCAACTGATGAATCGGCGTCGATCCTGCAACTGGAGCTTCCCGCTGGCAGTCCCGTAGTCAGTGCTGCGCCCCGCGCCGGGCTGGGCAATTCCGCCAGTGTCGGCGTCGCCCAGATGCCCGACATGGGCGGCGGAACGGCCGACCGCAGCCGCGAATGGCTCTGGCTGCTGCACGACGATTCCGCTCCGGCACCCGACGCCCTCGAAGAACTGCTGCTCGCGATCGAACGTGCGCCGTCCGTGACCGTCGCGGGCTGCAAGCAGGTGGAGTGGGACCAGCCGCGCAAGCTCGTGGATGTCGGCCTGTCCATCAGCCGCTGGGCCGAGCGCGTCACGCTGATCGACTTTGACGAACTGGACCAGGGCCAGCATGACGGACGCGACGACATGTTCGCTGTCAATTCCGCCGGCATGCTTGTGCGCCGGGATGTCTGGGACGCCCTGGGCGGCTTCGATCCGGCGCTGCCCGGCGTCGGCGATGACGTCGACTTCTGCTGGCGGAACCGGCTGGCCGGCAACCGGGTTGTAGTGGTGCCGCGCGCGGTGCTCCGCCATGTCACCGACCGCCCCGGCGGGCAGGCGACGCAGATGGGCTACCGCGCGTCCGAGGTCTTCCTGCGGCTCAAGCATGCGCCGCTGTGGCAGGTACCGCTCCTTGCCGTCGGGGCTGTCCTCGGCGGCATCTTCCGCTTCTTCGTTGGTGTGCTGGCCAAGGACCCCGGCTACGGTGCCGGGCAGCTCGCCGCGAGCGTCTCCGCCGTCGCGCGCCCCATCGACCTGGCCCGGTCCCGCAGGCAGGCGCAGCGGACCCGTGCGGTAGCGCGCGGCAAGGTCAACGCACTGCGCACCAGGCGCCGCGACGTTTGGGCCCACCGCCGGTCCGTGCTGGAGGCCAGCGCCGACCACGTGGTGGGCGACGGCACGGGGGCCGACGCCCAGGCCTACATTCCCTCCGGTGACGCGGCCGACGACTTCGCGTCGCTGGCCGCACCGCCGCGCGCCTGGGTGGGTGTCGGCGCGATCGCCGCCGTCCTGATCCTCGGCGCCGTCTCGCTGGTGGGGCTGAACCGCTTCCTGGGCGCCGATGCGCTGGCCGGGGGAGGGCTGCTGCCGCTGTCGGCCAGCCCGGCGGAAATCTGGCACAACGCAACGTCCTGGTGGATCGGCCTTGGCTCCGGCTACCCCGGCCACGGCGATCCGTTCGGCTATGTGCTGTGGCTGCTGTCCCTGTTCGGTTTCGGCAACGGCACCGCCGCCGTGCAGTGGCTCATCCTCCTGGCGATGCCGCTGGCCGGGCTGAGCGCCTGGCTTGCCGGCGGCGCCCTGACCACCCGCCGCGCGCTGCGGTTCTGGGCTGCGATCTTCTGGGCCGCCGTCCCGGCCCTGCAGGTGGCACTGGGCAGCGGCAGGCTGGGGGCGCTGCTGGTGCACATCCTGCTGCCCCTGGTGGTGCTGGGCCTGCTGCGTTCCGTCGGCGCCGCCATCGGCGCCCGTCCCATCATGACGACGGCGGAGGCCGGCTCCGCGGGGGTCGTTGCCATAGGTACCGCCGGCGGTCCCGCTGCGGAGGAGCAGCTGGTCCTGAAGCCTGGCATCAACGGTGTTCCCTCCTGGACCGCGGCCGCCGCGACCGGCCTGGTGCTGGCCATGACGGTGGCCGCGGCACCCTCGCTGTTCCCGCTGGCCGTCGTCGCCGTCGCGGTGCTCACCCTGGTGCTGCGGCGCCGGGCCAAGACATTATGGTGGTCCTTGCTGCCTGCCCTCGCGCTGTTCATCCCGTTCGCGGTCTCCACCGGCGGACGGCTGCGTGCCCTGGCGGCGGATCCGGGCGTGCCGCTGCCGTTCGAGGCGGCCGAGCTCTGGCAGCAGGTCCTCGGCTATCCGGTGTCCTTCCCGTGGTCGGCGCCCCTGGCCGCGGCCCCGTTCCTGGGCCAGGGCCCGTGGCCACTGGCGGCGGCCCTCATCGGGGGCGGCCCCGTACTGTTGCTGGCCGTGGCGGCGCTGTTCCTGCGCGGCCGGCGGTGGCTGCTGGTCCGGTTCGCCTGGGGCATGGGCCTGCTGGCGCTGCTGCTCAGCGCCGGTTCCGCCTTCGTCGGCACCGCGGTGGGCGCCGGTTCGCTGGTCACGCCGTTCACCGGTCCGCTGGTGTCCGCCTTCGTCTTCATGATGCTCATCGCGGCAGTGCTGGGTGCTGAGCGCCTGCTGTACCCGAAGGCAGCGTCCGGCGGGAAGCCGCGGACGGCCCCCCGGGTCGCGGCGGTGCTTGCCGCCGTCGTGCTGGCTGCCGGACCGGTGGCCAACCTGGCGCTCTGGCTGGCACCCCAGCTGACCGGTACCACGGCAGCCCCGGCTGGGGAGAATGCGGACGGGGCTCCGACACTCCTCGGCGCGGATATGCAGCTGCGCGACAGCGCCGCGCGGACGCTGCCGGCCACCGCTACGGACCGGGGCTACAGCGACGAACGCACCAAGGCGCTGGTGCTGCGTGTGGACGGCAACGGTGAACTGGCCGCTGCCGTCATGCACAGCGGCGGAACCACCCTGGACCAGCTGTCCACGATCTACGCCGCCCGCACCATCATGGGGCCGCTGGGCGCCGAGGAAATCCGCGAGGACGACGGCGCCGCCGCGGCCGCGCGCGAGGCGGTCGCCGTCGTCGCTGCGGGCTCGGGCGTGGATCCGCGGCCGCTGCTGGGCGAACTGGGTGTCGGCTATCTGGTGCTGCAGGAATCGGACACCGCAGCCGAGCTGCTGGCCAGCCGGATCGACTCCGTGCCCGGCCTCGCCGCGATCGGCAGGACCGACGCCGGCTGGCTGTGGCGCGTCATGGGTCCCACCGCCGCGGACGGCACGGAGGAGCGGAACGCCCTCACCGCGCGGGTGCGGATCGTCGACCCGGAGGGGGTTACGGCTTCGGCGGTCGCTTCCGGTCCGCGGGATGTCGACGCGCAGATTCCCGCCGGGGCACCGGGGCGGATGGTCGTGCTGGCCGAACGCGCCGATCTGGACTGGCAGGCGACCCTCGACGGGAAACCGCTGGCGCCGGCGGAATCGGGTTCCGGCTGGATGCAGGCATTCGAGCTGCCCGCGGAGGGCGGGCAGCTGGAGATCGGCTACCGCAATCCCTGGGAGCCGTGGACCCAGGTGGTCCAGCTGGTGGTGATCGGACTGACCCTGCTGCTGGCTATCCCGATGCCGGCCCGGCGCCGCATGGTCGCCCTGGATACGCGCAGGGCAGCGGCACCCAAAGCCGTCGGCTCCAGGACCTCCCGGCGCCGGTCCGTTGACCGGAAGGGCCGCGGCAAGGCGGCCGGCGGTGAGAAGGCTGCCCGGCCCGAGTCTGCCCGGCCTGACGCCGCGACGCCGGCGGAGGCGCAGGCTTCGGCGACCAGCAGCACGGCTACCACAGCGGAGGACAACTGATGGCTGAGCAGGACGTTCCGCAGGACCGGTCCGCCAAGCCCGGCAGGACCGGGGCGCGCACCGCGCGGCTGGCAAGCACCGCGCGCCTGGCGGGGACCGGCGTCGTACTGGTAGGTGCCGTGGCGGCGGTGGTCGCCGCAGCCGCCGCAACCCAGCCTGCGGGCTCGGCCAAGCCGCTGCCCGCGGTGTCCGCGGCCGTTCCCGCCGGGCAGTTCGTGGGGATCTGTCCGGAACCTGCCCGGCTGCTGCAGAGCGCCGCGGCGGGAACCGATCCACAGTTCAGCCCGGTATCGAAGACCGCCAGGACCCTGGCCTCTGCGGTCGTGCTCAGCAATCCTGCCGGGACCCTGCCGGCCAGCGCGCTGACCGTGCTCGGCCAGGCGGCACCGCAGCGCATCATTGCCGCCGGATCGCCCGAGTCGGCCGAGGGCGCCGGCAGTGCCGCCAGCAACAACGAGGGGCTGACGAATGTGACGGCCGCCGTCGTGCGCGGCGAGGCGGTCACCGCTCCGACGAAGCTGACGGCCGAGCCGCTGGGCATGCAGCAGGCGGCGGCCAACGCGGTCATGGCCTACACCGCAGACGACGGCGATCTGCGCGGCCTGGCCGGTGCCGACTGCCAGGCGCCGGGCAACGATCTTTGGCTGTCCGGCGCGTCCACGACCGTCGGCTCGACGGCCGTCCTGAACCTCAGCAACCCGTCGCAGTCGCCGGCCACCGTCGACCTTGAACTGTTCACCAAGGACGGCAAGCTCCAGGTGCCGGGCAGCCGTGGATTGCTGGTGGCCCCGGGGGAGAGCCGGGCCATGGTGCTGGGCGGACTGGCTCCCAACCAGGAGGCCCTGTCCGTCCGGGTGCGCAGCAGCGGCGGCCTGGTCACCGCCACGATCCAGCAGAGCGTGCTGCGGGGGCTGACGTCCGGGGGCGTCGAATTCCTGCAGCCGAGCGGAGCCGCGGCCCCGAACCAGGTCATCACCGGCATCCTGACCGAGAACCCGGACCAGGCCCGCGCGGTCAGCCAGCAGGCCGACTATGCCGCGGCCTCACCCGCGCTCGAGGTCACCGTTCCGGGGGCTTCCGACGCCGTGCTGGACGTGCGGGTCTACGGCCCCGATGGGCCGGTGGAGCTGCCCGGAGGGGGCGTCGTCACGGCCGCCGCTGGATCTGTGACCGAGATACCGCTGGATTCGCTTCCCCAGGGTACGTACACGGTCGAGGTCAGCGCCGATGTGTCCATCGTCGCATCAGCGCGGATGAGCCGGGGCATCACGCCGGGCCAGCCGGTGGACCTGGGCGTGGCCGGGGCCGGCAGCCGGCTGGGCAACCAGCACATTGCCTCCGTCCCCGTGGACGTGGATTCAGCCCTGGCCTTCGGGGCGCCGGCGGGACAGGCGGAACTGCGGCTCACGCCGATCGGGACCGACGGCCGGATGGGGACCGAGCAGCTGGTCAGCGTGGCCGGCGGCACGACGGTGACGGTGAATCCCCGCGAACTGGCCGGCGGCGATCTTGCCGCTGTCCTGATCAGCGCTTCGGGCGATCCGGTCTACGGCAGCCAGCTGCTGACGCTGCCCGACAAGGCCGCGATCTCCTCGGTGCCGCTTGCCCCCGGCAGGTCCGGCCAGCAGAACGTCCCGGTGAACCTGGGGTACTGACCGAACCTGCCTGGGACCTACAGCTGCGAGCGGCCGTAGCCCGGATCCACCGCTTCGGGGGACATGCCCAGCAGCTCGGCGGCCTGTTCGACGATGACGTCATGGACCAGCTCGTTGGCCGGTACGTAGCCGCGGGCGGCCATCTCGATCGGATGCCGGTAGACGGTGATGGTGCCCGGCCGGCCCACCGCCGCCGGCGCGCAGGACCCCAAGGGGATGGGGCCCCGGGTGGCCACCAGCTTCTCCAGGTCCTCGGGGATCTCCTGCACCATGAACTGCAGCGCGTCGATCCGCTCGCCCCAGAACTGCTGAAGGCGGTCGGCCGATTCCATCACCCAGTCGTCGAAGCGTTCGGTCCGCGTCCGGGAGCCGGGCAGTGTGACGGGAATCAGTTCACCGCGCAGGCCGCGGCCGTGCCGGTTCCTGCGGCGCCGGAAGAATCCGCTTCCGCGTGTGCCGGATGCCTGTTCTCCAGATGCTCCCTGCGCCGGCCCGGCGGGTCCGGTCAACCGGATTGAGAGCGACGATCCGTCCTGCATATATCGACTTTAGACCTATTGGGTGCCGGTGCAAGTCCGGATTACTCATTCCTTACTTCCCCGTGTGGCTACAGGAATTGGCGCCCAAACGGGAGTATTGTCGTCTCTCGTGGGATCTCTACGTCATTGTTCTCGGTCAGCTTGTCCACATTCCGCAGTGGCGACCCTGACGTATGTCTATGCGGATTCGACCGCTGTCCTGGGTCCGCTTGCGCTGTACGCCGAGCCGCACTCCTATGACCTGTGCGCCGAGCATGCCGAACGCCTGACCGTTCCGCGCGGCTGGGAAGTGGTCCGGCTGGCCCTGCCCGCCCAGCCGGCCGGTCCGGGTCCGGATGACCTGCTGGCCCTGGCGGATGCGGTCCGGGATGCCGCCGTCGAGCCGGAAGCGGAGGAGAGCCCTGCTCCGCGTGCCGCCCGGGGACCGCTCGAGCCGCCGGCCGACGCCGCCGGCCAGCGCCGCAGCCATTTGCGTGTGCTGCGCGAACAGCGGTAGGCGATAGGCTTACTGACTATGACTAAGCTCTCCGCCAAAATCCTCGCCGTCCTGCGCTGCCCGGTCACCGGCACAGCGCTGGTGCAGGAAGGCGATGAACTGGTGTCCGTCGGCAAGGATGCCTCCGGGCGCCGGCTGCGCTACGCATTGGACGAAGACATCCCGGTGCTGCTTCCGGGGCAGGCCAGCCCGGGTGCCGGCGAAGCCGGGAACGACGCCGGCGCCTCCTGACGCTTCCACGTAACCTGCCGCTCCACCAAGAGGATTTTCCAGATGACTTTCGACTTCAAAGTAGCCGATCTTTCCCTCCACGAGGCGGGCCGGCACCAGATCCGCCTGGCTGAGCACGAGATGCCCGGCCTGATGTCCCTGCGCCGGGAGTTCGGCCCCTCGCAGCCGCTGAAGGGGGCGCGCATCGCCGGCTCTTTGCACATGACCGTGCAGACTGCCGTGCTGATCGAAACCCTGGTGGCGCTGGGCGCCGAGGTCCGCTGGGCCTCCTGCAACATTTTCTCGACCCAGGATGAGGCGGCGGCCGCCGTCGTCGTCGGCAGCGGCACGCCGGAGGAGCCGGCCGGTGTTCCGGTGTTCGCCTGGAAGAACGAGACGCTCGACGAGTACTGGTGGACCGCCTTCCAGATCCTGAACTGGCCGGCCGGCTCCGGCGGCCCGAACATGATCCTGGACGACGGCGGCGATGCCACCCTGCTGGTGCACAAGGGGGTCGAGTTCGAAGCCGCCGGCGCCGTCCCGGCCAACCCGGCCGAGGGGGATCCGGACTACTCGCACGAATACACCATCATCCTGGACCTGCTGCGCAGGAGCCTGGCGGAGGACCCGCAGCGCTGGACCAACATTGCCTCCGGCATCCTCGGCGTCACCGAGGAGACGACCACCGGCGTGCACCGCCTGTACCAGCTGGCGGACCAGGGCACCTTGCTCTTCCCCGCCATCAACGTCAACGACTCGGTGACCAAATCCAAGTTCGACAACAAGTACGGCATCCGCCACTCGCTGCCGGACGGCATCAACCGGGCGACGGACGTGCTCATGGGCGGCAAGGTCGCCGTCGTCTGCGGTTACGGCGACGTCGGCAAGGGCGCTGCGGAGGCGCTGCGCGGCCAGGGCTCCCGCGTGATCGTGACGGAGATCGACCCGATCTGCGCGCTGCAGGCGGCCATGGACGGCTACCAGGTGGCGAAGCTGGAATCCGTGCTGGACCAGGGCGATATCTTCATCACCACCACCGGCAACAAGGACGTCATCATGGCCCGCCACATGGAGGCCATGAAGGACAAGGCAATCGTGGGCAACATCGGCCACTTCGACAACGAACTCGACATGGCCGGCCTGGCCCGGGTCCCGGGCGTGAAGAAGGTGGAGATCAAGCCGCAGGTGCACGAATGGGTGTTCCCGGCGGCGGAAGGCCGGCCCGAGCACTCCGTCATCGTCCTCTCCGAGGGCCGCCTGCTGAACCTGGGCAACGCCACCGGCCACCCGTCCTTCGTGATGAGCAACTCCTTCGCCAACCAGACCATCGCACAGATCGAGCTGTTCACCAAGGCCGGCAGGCAGGACGCCGAGGGCAACCTGGAATACGCCAAGCAGGTCTACGTGCTGCCGAAGATCCTGGATGAGAAGGTCGCCCGCCTGCACCTGGATGCGTTGGGCGTGGAGCTGACCGAGCTGACCAAGTCCCAGGCGGAGTACCTGGACGTGGAGGTGGCCGGCCCGTACAAGCCGGACCACTACCGGTACTGAGCCGCTGCTGCTGAACTGCTGACCGCCGCCCGCGGCGTCCCGGGCAGTCCGTGACTCGCCCCTCTGCTTCCCAGTGGGAGGGGGCTTCGTGGACTAAAATTGTCCAAGGCCTTTACTTTTACACGCCAAGGGGATACGCGGTTTGCAGCACATGACGGAGTCCAAGGGGAAACGCAAGGGCTGGAAGATCGCCGCGTGGGCGGCCGCTGGCGTGCTGGTCCTTGGCGGCGGCATCGGCGTCGTCACCGCTGCCAGCTGGGCCGATTTCGGCGCCCCGGCGCCCACTACTGAGACGTCGTCGGCAGTATCCGAGCCGGTGGCCAAGGAGATCACGTTCGGCGCCACCCCCACGGATGGCGCCGTCGAAGTGAACCCCATTACGGTTCCCACCCTCCGGATTACCAATGGCACGCTCAAGTCCGTGCAGCTGGCCCCGACCGCCGGCGGCGACGAGGTGCCCGGCGTGCTCAGCGAGCAGGACACGGTCTGGACCGCCACCGGGCGGCTGGCTTTCAACACCGAATACACGTTCCGCTACACCGTTGAGAACAGCATCGGCAAGGATGTCCAGAAGACGCAGACCTTCCACACCGTGACCGCCCCGTTCGAAGCGGATGCGGCGATGTATCCGAACGAGGGCGCCAGCGTCGGCACCGGCCAGCCGATCGAGCTGAACTTCAGCGAGCCGGTGGTCAACAAGGCCGCCGTCGAACAGGCCATCACCGTGACCTCCTCCGCCGGGCAGACCGGCGCCTGGTACTGGCACAGCGACACCATGGCCCGCTACCGGCCGGAGGCCTTCTGGACCCCGAACCAGACGGTGACCGTGGACATGAAGCTCTTCGGGGTGGACTTCGGCAACGGCATGATCGGCAATTTCGACAAGACCGTGGCCTTCAACATCCACAACACCCGCCTGGCCGTGGTGGACAACAACACCAAGACCATGAACGTGTACATCGACGGGCAGCTGACCCGAACCTTCCCGGTCACCCTGGGCAACGAGGAATGGCCCTCCACCATCGGCTACCACGTGGTCATGAGCCAGCATGAGAGCATTCCGTTCCGGGCCGAGAGCCTGGGCCTGAAGCCCGGCGATCCGGCCTACTACGAGCCCTTCGACGCGGCCAACGCCAGCCGGCTGACCAGCAGCGGCGTGTTTGTCCACCAGGCGCTGCCCTCCGCGCAGCCGCTGCTGGGCAAGGTCAACGTCTCCCACGGCTGCATCGGCATGTCCCCGGAAGGCGCCAAGTACTTCATGGACACCTTCGATCCCGGCGATGTGGTCCAGGTCCTCAACACCGGCTACGACTACCCGTGGCACTGGGACGGCTACGGCGACTGGAACATCCCGTGGCCGGAGGTCGCCGCTCCGCCCGCGGCCTGAGCCCGGTCCGCACCTCGGCAGGCGGCGCGCCTACTGCCCGAACGGCAGGCGGTGCAGGCGCTCGCTGATGTGCTGGCCGCGTTCGCGCTGGGCGGTCATGCGGCGGAATTCCCGGTCCCGCCGCTCCGCAATCACAGCCGCCAGGAACTGGTCCGGCGTCGTCCCGTAGGGCGGCGGAGGTGCCACGTGGGCCGACGCTTCGGTAGCCAGCTCCGCGCCCAGCGCGGCGCGGGACTGCGGGGTCATCCGGCCCGCCTGCGCCAGGTACTGGGACATGCGCCGCGCCAGTGAATCCGGCAGCCGTCCAATGTCCGCCAGCTGCACCCACGGCTTAAGCGCCGGCGGCGCCTGCACCAGCAGCGGCGGCTGCGCCACCACGCGCTCCCGCATGGAATAGGTCCCGGCCAGGATATCGCCCAGCCGCTTGGACCGTTCGTTGAAGATCGAGACCATGAACGCCAGCGATCCGGCGAGGATGTAGATCTCCAGGACCGCCACTATCGCGCGGATGAAGGCGTGCCGGAATCGGATGGCGCCGCCGTCGTCGCGCACGATCCGCAGGCCCATGACCATCCGGCCCAGCGACTTGCCCCGGGTGAGCGTTTCCACCGTCACCGGCAGCGCCACCAGGACCATGACCAGCAGCGC
The DNA here is from genome assembly GCF_059092905.1 of Arthrobacter sp. B0427-1-12. NCBI lineage: Bacteria > Bacillati > Actinomycetota > Actinomycetes > Micrococcales > Micrococcaceae > Arthrobacter > Arthrobacter sp. B0427-1-12. The sequence continues at coordinate 28,164 of NZ_JBNHIC010000015.1, forward strand.
GATCAGCAGCGCCCGCCCGGCGGCAGGATCGATGGCTTCGCCCAGCGCCGCCGCGAAGGCCCAGACCAAACCGACCACCAGCACGATCTGGACGGCCACGTCGATCATGCAGCTGACGGCACGCGCCGCAAAGCTTGCCGGGCGCAACTCCAGGACCACGGCCTCGCCGGTCACGATGGAACTCATGTGAACTAGTCTAGAGGCGTGGATATCGATGCCTTCAGCGCCGTGCACAAAGCGGACTGGGACCGCCTGGACCAGCTGGCCGCAAAACCGATGCTGAGCGGCGAGGAAGCGGACGAACTGCTCGTCCTTTACCAGCGGACTTCCACCCATCTGTCGATGATCCGGTCCATTGCTCCGGAAGGCGCCCTGTCGGCGTCGTTGTCCACCCGCCTGTCGCGGGCGCGGACCAAGTTCACCGGCGCCCGCTCCAATTTCATGGAGGACGTTGCGGTGTTCTTCGTCCATTCGCTGCCGGCTGCGTTCTACCGGCTGCGCTGGTTGACCGCGGCCATCGGCGTGCTGTTCGTGGGCGTCGCCTGGCTGTTCGGCGCCTGGGTGGCCGGGACCCCGGAGGTCGTCAATGCCATGGGCAGCGATGCCCAGATCCGGCAGTATGTCGAGGCCGACTTCGTGGACTATTACTCGGAGAACCCGGCCGCCTCCTTCGCCGGTGCGGTCTGGACCAACAACGCCTGGATCGCCGTGCAGTGCGTGGCGTTCGGGATCACCGGGCTTTGGGTCCCGGTGGTGCTGTACCAGAATGCGCAGGGCGTGGGTATGGCCGGCGGCCTGATGGCGGCGTTCGACGAGCTGGACACGTTCTTCATTTACATCCTGCCGCACGGGTTCATGGAGCTGACCTCGATCTTCATTGCGGCAGCCGCGGGCCTGCGGATCTTCTGGGCGTGGGTGGCCCCCGGGCCGCGGCCGCGGCTGACCGCGCTGGCCGAGGAGGGACGGTCGCTGATGACCGTGGCGCTGGGCCTGGTGCTGGTGCTGTTCGTTTCCGGCCTGGTGGAGGGGTTCGTGACGCCGAGTCCGCTGCCGGCGTGGCTGCGGCTGGCGATCGGTTTCCTGGTGTTCGCGGCGTACTGGGTGTACACGTTGCTGCTGGGCAAAAAAGCGTACGACGCCGGTCACCGCGGCGATCTGAATGTCACCGATGCCGGGGACCGGATCCGTACGGCCTGACCGGCGTGCCGCTGGTTGGTGCGTCTTTCGAATCATCGCGGCGCCGGACGGGGTGGCAGCACGTTTCGGCCCGCACCGGCCGGTAATCTCGAACTAAGCAGTACCGGCGCGGGCCGGTCCATGCCCGCACTCGTCCGTTCCGACCGTCACGAAAGAGGCATTAGTGGCACGCGAAGAAGAAGCCCCCAGGCAGGTACCGGGACGCCAGGAGGCGGAACCGGCGCCGGACGACCGGGACCGGACCGCGGTCCAGGGCCGGACCGCTCCGCTCAGCGCTGCGACGCTGGTAGCCGGCGCGGCGGATGATCCGGCGCTTGCGCAGCTGGAGGCTGCGGCAGGTGCTGCGGCGGTGACACCGCAGACCGCCGACGTCCCGGTCACGGCGGTCTTCCCGCTTGCCGAGGACAGGGCCGGCGCGTCCGGAGCCGGGGCCCCGCTGCCCGAGTTCCTGGAACCGAGGGCTGCGAAGCCGCAGGTCCCGGGACCGGAGGCGCCGAAGGACGTTGCACCGGAACAGGCTGCCCCGGAACCGGCTGCCCTCACGGAGGATGCCACGGAAACGGCTCCTGCCGTCCCCGCCACCATCCGCCAGCGGCACAACCTGCCCATGCGCAAGGCCGGCACCATGCCGGCCGACCTGAAGCGTTACGAGGACACCACCACACCCGAGGCCGGCCGCACCGCCGAAGCCGGGACCGGAACCGAAACGGGAACCGGGACGGCGAGCCTGCCGGTAGCAGCCTCCGCTGCGGTGCCCGCCCCGGACGCTTCAGCCGACTCCGATCGCGCGGCCCCGTCTCCCCGCCGGGCAGCCGGCGCCGGCGCGGACCCGGCACCGCAGACAACCGAGCTGTCGATCCGTCCGCCGGAGGAAGAGGTCATCCGCCGGGTGGCGGAGCGGGAGGAGGCAGTCAGCGCCAAGCCGCTGGCCGGCCGTATCCTGCAGACCCTGCTGGCGGTCTTCTTCCCGTTCATGCTCGTCGCCGGGGCCATCCGGCTGCTGACCACGCCGCTGTTCCTGTGGATCGAGTACCACCGGCCCGGCTTCCCGGTGGACACCTACGGCTTCAGCATCGACGACCGGATGACGTACGGTTCCTACGCCCTGGATTACATCATGAACTGGGCCGGGCCCCGCTATCTGGGCGAGGTGGTCAATGCCGAGGGTGACAACCTGTTCCTGCCCACCGAGGTCAGCCACATGCAGGACGTGAAATGGGTCCTGGCCCTGTCCTTCGTCGCGGCAACCGTGATGCTGGTCTTCAGCATCATCGCGGCGGTCTACCTGGCCCGGAAGTACAAGGGCGGCATCCGGCGCGGGCTCTTCGCCGGGTCGGTAGCGACGATCGTGCTGATCGGTGCCCTGGCCGCCGTCGCACTGCTGGCCTGGGACGTCTTCTTCACCGCCCTGCACAATGTGTTCTTCGCCGAAGGCACGTGGAGCTTCCGCTTCAGCGACACGCTGATCCGGCTCTTCCCGCCGCAGTTCTGGATGGATGCGGGGATCGCCGTCGGTGCCCTGGTGCTGATGACAGCCGTCACCACCCTGGTCTTCACCTGGCCCACCCGGGAGCGCCGCCGCCGTTCGATGGAAGCGCAGCGCGCGGCCCGGGAGCGCTACTTGACGTAGAGCTTCTCCACGTCGGCGGCGAAATCCTCGAGCACCACATTGCGCTTGAGCTTGAGCGTCGGAGTCATATGGCCGGACTCGAGCGTGAAGTCCCGCTCCAGCACCACGAATTTGCGGATCTGCTCGGCGCGGGACACGGTGGCATTCGCCCCGTCAATGGCCTGCTGCAGCTCGCCGAGGATCCGGGCGTCGGTGCACGCCTCTGACGGGCTGAGGGCCGGCAGCTGCTGCGCGGAGGCCCAGGAAGCCAGCGCCTCGCTGTCCAGCGTCACCAGCGCCGAGACGAAGGGCCGGCCTTCGCCGACGACGACGGCCTGGCTGACCAGGGGATGCTCGCGCACCTTCTCTTCGAGCGGCTCCGGCGCGACATTCTTGCCGCTGGCCGTGACCAGCAGGTCCTTCTTGCGGCCGGTGATCGTCAGGAAACCGTCCTCGTCCAGCTCGCCCAGGTCCCCGGTGTGGAAGAAGCCGTCGGTGAAGGCAGTCTCGTTGGCCTGAGGATTGTTGTGGTAGCCGGCGAACACGCCGATGCCCTTGATCAGCACCTCGCCGTCGTCCTCGATCCGGATGGCGGTTCCCGGAACCGGGATGCCGACGCTGCCCACATGGACCAGGTTCGGGGTCTCCACCGAAGCGGGGGCCGTGGTTTCGGTGAGGCCGTAGCCCTGCAGGACGTTGATACCGGCGCCGCGGAAGAAGTGCGCCAGGTGCGGGCTGAGCCCGCTGGCGCCGGAGACGGCGTAGTCCAGTTCGCCGCCGAAGACCGCCCGCAGCTTGGGATAGAGCAGCTTGTTGAACAGCGCCCGCTTGGCCTGCAGGATGGGGCCGGGTCCGCGTCCGGTCCCGCGGTTGCGGGCATCCAGCGCCCGGGAGTAGCTGACCGCGGTGTCCACGGCGGCGTCGAAGAGCTTGGCCTTGCCCCCGGCCTGGGCCTTCTGCTGGGCGCCGGCAAAGATTTTTTCGAAGATGCGCGGAACGGCCAGCAGGAAGGTCGGCTGGTAGGTGCCGAGGTCCTCGAGCAGTTCGGCCGCATTGGCGGTGTGGCCCATCTTGACGCCGGCGGCCATGCAGATGACCTGGACGGCGCGGGCCAGCACGTGCGCCAGCGGCAGGAACATCAGGCTGCGTGCGTTGGGGGCCAGCAGCAGCTCGGCGAGGAACTCCGTCACGTTCACCGCCACCAGCGCGAAGTTCGCGTGGGTGATCTCACAGCCCTTGGGCCGTCCGGTGGTGCCGGAGGTGTAGACCAGCGAGGCGACGTCGGCCAGGCGGCGGGAATTGCGGGCGGTCTCCAGGTCGTCATCGGCGATTCCTGCGCCGGAGGCCGCCAAAGCGGTGAAGTTCCCGCCGGTGAGGTCCCCGGCTGTTCCGGCGGAAGCCGGCCCGCCGCCGTCGTACCTCATGTGCCAGAGCTGCACCTCGATGCCGGCGGCAGCGGCGCCGGCGCGGACGACGGCGGCCTTGGACTCGTCCTCCACCAGCACCACGCGGGCGCCCGAGTCCTGCAGGATCCATTCGACCTGGTGGGCGGAGGATGTTTCGTAGATGGGCACGGTCACGGCGCCGGCGAACCAGATGGCGAAGTCGGCGAGTGTCCATTCGTAGCGGGTCTTGGACATCACCGCCACGGTGTCCCCGGGCCGGAGGCCCTGCGCCATGAGGCCCTTGGCCAGCTCCCGTACCGAGCCGAGCACGCTGCGGGTGGTGATATCCAGCCAGCGGCCGTCCTGCTTGACGGCGTAGAGCGGGCGGTTGGGGTCCTTGCGGTACTGCGCGATCAACAGGTCCGTGACGTTCGTGTCGGAGGGCAGGTCTATCAGTAGATCCGTGGACGATTCCCGCACCGCGGCCTCGCTTTCTGTGTGTTCTACGTCCTGTTTACTAGGCCGGTCCTGCTGCGTCCACCCGTGCCGATCCGGCTCCACGCGGTCAAATCCAGCTGGGCATCCACATGCGCAGCCGCCATTCGTTGTAACTGATCGTCTCGCCAAGCCAGACCGGCGCAAAAAATGCGGCCATCAGCACCGCCGCCGCCAGGAAGATGCCCACCAGCAGGATGCCCTGCTTGCGCCGCCATCGCGGATCCTCCCGGCTGCCCAGCACCAGTCCCAGTCCGTAGGTCAGCGCCAGGATCAGGAAGGGCTCGAAGGTGATCGCGTAGAAGAAGAACGTGGTGCGCTCCGGATACATGAACCACGGCAGGTAGCCGGCGGCGATCCCGGCCAGGATGGCCCCGGCCCGCCAGTCCCGGCGACCCAGCCAGAAGAACAGCAGCACCAGCAGTGCCGCGGCGGCAGTCCACCAGATCAGCGGATTGCCCACCGAAAGGATGGCCGCGGAGCAACGTTCCACCTCGCAGCCCGGCGAACCCTGCGCCGGGGTCTCGTAGTAGAAGGAGGTGGGCCGGCCCATGAACAGCCACGTCCACGGGCTGGACTTGTACGGGTGCTCGGAGCTGAGGCCGCTGTGGAAGGTGTAGGCGCTGAGATGGTAGTCCGCCAGCGAGCGGAGGGAATCCGGCAGCCAGCCCCAGGTGTCCGAGGGATTGTCCCGGGCCCACTGCCGGTTATACGCACCGCTGGACAGCAGCCAGCCGGTCCAGCTGGCCAGGTAGGTGGCCGCCGCGACCGGCACCATCCACACGAAGGCCAGCACACCGTCCAGCAGGATGCCGCCGGAGCCCCAGTTGCGGATGCCGGCGATCCGCCGCGCATTCATGTCCCAGAGCACCGTCATCAGGCCGAACACGGCGACGAACGCCAGCGCCGACCACTTGGTCCCCATCGCCAGGCCCAGGCAGATCCCGGCCACGAGCCGCCACGGCCGCAGGCCCAGCCACGGGCCGAAGTTCAGCTGGCGCGGCGTCGGCGTTCCCGCCGCCGGATTGGCAGCGGCCTGGGCTGCCAGCCGTGCCGCCAGCCGTCGTCGTCCGTCATCGCGGTCCAGCAGCAGCGCACCGAAGGCGGCCACCACCCAGAACATCAGGAAGATGTCCAGCAGCGAGGTGCGCGAGTGCACCAGATGGTGGCCGTCGACGGCGGTGAGCAGCCCGGCAGCGGCGCCCAGGGCCGGCGACGTGAACAGCTTCTGCGCGATCAGCGCGATCAGCAGGATCGAGAGCGTGCCCGTCAGGGCGGCGGAGAAGCGCCAGCCGAAGCTGCTCTCCGCGCCGAACAGGGCCATGCCGAAGGCGATCATCCACTTGCCCACCGGCGGATGGACCACATATTCGGGCTCGTCGAGGAGGATGTCTGGATTGCCGGCATTGAACGAATCGTTGGCGTTCTCCGGCCACTGCCGCTCGTAGCCGCTCTGCAGGTAGGAGTAGGCGTCCTTGACGTAGTACGTTTCGTCGAACACCAGCTGGTGCGGATGGTCCAGGTTCACAAAGCGGACGATGCCGCCGATGACGGCGGTCAGCAGCGGCAGCAGCCAGCCCCAGAGCCTCAGATCCACCGGCGGCCCGACCAAGCGGGCGCGGAGGGCGGCCTCGGTGAAGGCCTCGTGCGGGGACTGCAGCCATTTATAGGGACGCCGCGGACCGGTCGGAGGCGGCCCGGCAGGGCGCTGCTCCGACGGGCGTTCAAGGGCAGTCCGGCTCACTCGATCCATGGTACCTGCGGCCAGTGACGGAACCCTCGCTTCATGAGATGGCCGGCGGAGTAGGCTTGAACGGTGGATGATCAGCAGCGCTCTGCCAGCTTAGGCACGGAGGCCTTACGCTCCGACGGCTCGGTTTCCCCTGCCCCGGTGCCCAGCGGCGGGCAGATTGTCCTGGCAGCCACGCCGATCGGGAACATCGGAGACGCATCGGCCCGGCTGATCGAACTGCTGACGACGGCGGACGTCATCGCCGCGGAGGACACCCGCCGGCTGCACAAGCTCCTGAACGCGCTGCAGCTGACGGCGCCCGGTCGGGTCATCAGCTACCACGAGCACAATGAGGCCGGCCGCACTGCCGAGCTGCTGGAGCTGGTGCGCGGCGGCGCGACGCTGCTGATGGTGACCGACGCCGGCATGCCCGCAATCTCAGACCCGGGCTTCCGGCTGGTGGAGGCTGCGGTCGCGGGCGGGCTGACTGTGACCGCGGTACCCGGACCGTCCGCGGTGCTGACCGCGCTGGCGCTGTCCGGCCTGCCGACGGACCGGTTCTGTTTCGAGGGATTCCTGCCGCGCAAGGCCGGCGAGCGCACCGCCCGGCTGCACGAGTTGGCCACCGAACGTCGCACGATGGTGTTTTTCGAGGCACCGCACCGGCTGGAAGCCATGCTCCGCGCACTGCACCAGGGTTTCGGCCCGGCCCGGCGCGCGGCTGTTTGCCGGGAACTGACCAAGCTGCATGAGGAAGTGCTGCGCGGAAACCTGCACGAGCTGCTCGAATGGGCGGAGACGTCCCAGATCCGCGGGGAGATCGCCGTCGTCGTGGCCGGTGCCGAAGAAGCGGCGGCCGAGCAGCCGGAGGACCACGTGGCGGAGGTCAACGACCTGGTGGCCAACGGTGCCCGGCTCAAGGACGCGGTGGCCACAGTGGCCGAGGACGCCCGGATCAGCAAGCGCGAACTCTACGCGGCCGTCCTCGCCGCGCGGTAGACCGGTTTCACCCGGGAGAGAATGCCTGTGCAGGAGCACAGCAACCCTTCCGGGCTATAGTGCATTCCGTGATGGACACCCCTGATGGCCGGGGTTACGTTGGGAGCAGTCAGGCGACAGGCCTGAACGGATTTCTCTGACGAAAACCACTGAACCAGGAGGCTCCCATGGCCGTTTCCGATGCACGCGTAAGCGAACTGCTCGCCTCAGTACCCACAGAACTGTTCATCGGCGGCAAGTGGCGCCCGGCCGCCGGCGGCGCGATGTTCGACGTCGAGGACCCGGCCACCGGCGAAGTCCTCCTGTCCATCGCCGACGCGCAGCCGGAGGACGGCAAGGCCGCCCTGGATGCCGCAGCGGCAGCCCAGGCGGACTGGGCCAAGACGCCCCCGCGCGAACGCGGCGAAATCCTGCGCCGCGCCTTTGAGGCGGTCACCGCCCGTGCCGAGGACTTCGCCCTGCTGATGACCCTGGAGATGGGCAAGCCGCTGCCCGAAGCGCGCGGTGAGGTCACCTACGGCGCCGAATTCCTGCGCTGGTTCTCCGAGGAAGCCGTCCGCGCGTTCGGCCGCTACGCAGTGGCGCCCGACGGCAAATCCCGCCTGCTGGTGACCAAGAAGCCGGTCGGCCCCTGCCTGCTCATCACCCCGTGGAACTTCCCGCTGGCCATGGCCACCCGCAAGATCGCCCCGGCCATCGCCGCCGGCTGCACCATGGTGCTTAAGCCTGCCAACCTCACCCCGCTGACCTCCCTGCTGTTCGCGAAGGTCCTCGAGGAGTCCGGACTGCCTGCCGGCGTGCTCAACGTTGTCCAGACCTCTACGGCCGGCGAGGTTACCGGTCCGCTGATCAAGGACTCCCGCCTGCGCAAGCTCTCCTTCACGGGTTCGACGCCGGTGGGTCGCCAGCTCATCAAGGATTCGGCTGACATGGTGCTGCGGACCTCGATGGAGCTGGGCGGCAATGCGCCGTTCGTCGTCTTCGAGGACGCCGACCTGGATGCCGCCGTCGCCGGCGCCATGGCGGCCAAGCTGCGGAATATGGGCGAGGCCTGCACAGCGGCTAACCGCTTTATTGTGCACGAATCCATCGCCGCGGAGTTCTCCCGGAAGTTCGCGGAGAAGATGGGGGAGATGACCGTGGGCCGCGGCACCGAGGATGCCACCAAGGTGGGCCCGCTGATCGACGCAAAGAGCCGGGACAAGGTCCACTCGCTGGTCAGCAGCGCCATTTCCGCCGGGGCCGAGGCCGTCATCGGCGGCGCACCCGTTGAGGGACCCGGCTACTTCTACCAGCCGACCGTCCTGCGGAACGTGGCCCCGGATTCACCGATCCTGCAGGAGGAGATCTTCGGCCCGGTCGCCCCGATCACGACGTTCAGGACCGAGGACGAGGCCGTCGCCCTGGCCAACAACACCGAGTACGGCCTGGTCTCCTACGTCTTCACGAAGGACCTGAACCGCGGCCTGCGGATGGGCGAGCGGATCGAGTCCGGCATGATGGGCCTGAACGCCGGCGTCATCTCCAACGCCGCCGCACCGTTCGGCGGCGTCAAGCAGTCCGGCCTGGGCCGCGAGGGCGGCATCGAGGGCATCGAGGAATACCTGGACACCCAGTACATCGGCATCGCCGACCCGTACGCAGACCTGGCGTAGTACGCACAGTCTCCCGGCGTCCCATCCCGGGCAGCCGGGCCTCACCTGAACAGAAACGGCTCGCTCGGTCGGAGCCGGCCGCTTTTTCTGGTTTATCCCAGGCCTTGTTGTTCTGTAAGCCGCTGCAGAGTAGAACACATGCTCGAATCATTGGGGCCGGAACAGCGGGAGTCCCGTTTGGGTGTGGTTCCCGGTGCTTGGGGGGGCGGGGAGATCAGGGTTTCTCGGCGCGGACGCTAAACGGGGAAGCTCCAGGTGAATCAGGTCTTAGGCAAACCAGGTGCCGGGCGGACCCAGGAAAAGCAGTAGCGAAAAGACGGCCGCGACGCCGACCAGCACAACCACGACGGCCAGCACGGGATTGCGCAGCACCCAGGCCTGGGCCCGCTCCAGCACACCCCGCGGTTGCTCGCCGCCGGCAGCCAGCCGCCAGGGACCTGCCAGCAGGCCCTTGCGGTCCAGCGACTTCTCCACGGGAATCGTCGCGTAGGGGATGACCGCTGAAACCACGGCCAGCAGCCCGGTCCGGGCGGGCCATTTCTGGTTGATCCAGGTGAAGCAGGTGGCCACGACGTAGCAGAGGAAGACGAAGCCGTGCAGCCCGCCGGCGATGCGGACGCCGACATCGGTGGTCTGCGTGCCGTACTTCAGGACCAGTCCAATGAGCAGGAGCGTCCAGGTGATGGCCTCCGCCAGCGCGGTGGTCCGGTACAGGGTGCGGGGCGGAACTGAGGTCTTGGTTTGAGTTGCGGGCACCTGACCACGATACCGTGCGGTGTTTACTCCGGCCGTCGCTGGCCGCCGCTCCAGAGCGACGCCGGCAGGAAGACTGCGCGCAGCCGCTGGCCCCAGCCACTTGCCGAAGAAAGGGACCGCCGCAGCGACTGAAGGTCGGCGGCCAGGCTGCGGCCCGGCGGATGGTGGCCGTTGGCGCCGTCCTCGGCAAGCGTAAGCGGGGCCTGCCCGACGGCGGCGGCACCGGTGCCTACCGTCACCGGTGCCGCGTACTCGGCACGCTCGAAGGCGGTCTGCAGGCGTTCGAGTGCCTCGCCGCCGGGACCGTCCAGCGGCGCCTCGGCCCGCAGCCGCCGGGTGAAGGCCCGCGGGGTCTCGGCTGGATCCGCCGGGTAGCCGAAGTCGGCAGTCAGATCCGTCGCTTCGCCCCACGCGGTCCGCGCCATCTCCGGTGCAGCAGCAGGTTCGGCGTTCAGCAAAGCCGCCCGCCGCCGTCGTGCCCGTGCGGAGCGGAGCAGCCACGGCGACAGGACCACCGCCAGCAGCAGCACCAGGGCACCGGCGGTCAGCAGCGCGTACTGGCCGGTCGAACGTTCCGCGGTCCCGTCTGCACCGGACTCGTGCGCGCCGGGCGCGGACCCGGGCGTGGGCGCAGCCGTGGCCTGGGACGGGTTGAGCGGGCCGTCGTCCGCATTGGGATTAGGGCCGCCGGACAGGTTATTCAGCGCATACTCGGGCACCACTCCGCGCGACGGGGTGGGCTCGAACGGCACCCAGCCGATGCCCTGGAAATAAAGTTCGGGCCAGGCATGGGCGTCCCGGGAATCCACCTCGAACTCGCGCAGCTCCTCGCCGCCCGGACCGATCACAACCCCGCCCGTGGACCGGCCCTGCGCGTAGCCGATGGCCATCCGGCTGGGGATATTGGCCATCCGGGCCAGCACCGCCATCGCGGACGCATAGTGGATGCAGTATCCGGATTTCTCCTCGAGGAACCGGCCCACCACCTCGATGCCGCTGCCGTCGTACCCGCCGTCCACGGGGGCTTCCTCGGAGTAGCTGAAGTCCACGCCGCGCAGGTAGTTCTGGATGGCCATGGCCTGCTCGTACGGGCTCTCGATGCCGCTGACCAAGGTCTCGGCCGTTTCCTCGACCAGGCTGGGCATCTCGTCCGGCAGGAGCAGGAACCGGTCGTCGACGCTGCCGCCGCGGAGCGGGCCGACCTGGCTCAGTTCCTCCCGGGTCAGGTCCGGCATGACGGAGCGGACAAAATACGTCTTGTCCGCGGTGGTGCCGCCGTCGGCGGAGAGCATGCTCAGGGTCAGGGGGTCCCAGCTCCACGCTCCGTCGATGCCGAACACCACGGTGGGTGCGTACGGTGCCGGCAGCCACGGGCTGGTGAAGGTGCCCGTGCTGATGCGGGTCAGCGCGGTGGTGCCCTCCTGTTCCAGATCCCGCAGCGCGTCGCCGCCCAGCTGGCCCAGGCCGAGGATCCGGGTGTCCAGCCGCTGGTCCGGGTCCCAGCGCCGGCCGGAGAAGTCCTCGAGCGTGGTGGAGCGGAGGTAGATGGGACGGTCGGCGTCCGTGGCATAGGTCATCCGGCCGAAGGTGCCCGGGCTGCGCAGGTCATTGCCGAGGGTGATGACCGGATTCAGACCGCTGGCCGGACCCCAGACATTCAGCCGGGCGCCCTGCGGGAAGAGACCGGAGTTGAAGCCGGGGACGGCCAGCGGCACCAGCAGGGCCACGGCCAGGCCGGCTGCCCCGACAGCCAGTCCGCGCGCCAGCTGGATGGCGGAGGCACGGCTGCGGGCAGCGCTGGTTTCGGCCGCTGAGCCACCCGCCGGGCCGTCCGCCGGCCCACCCGCCGGGCCGTCCGCCGGCCCACCGGCCGGGCCGCGCGACTGCAGCCACTGCGCAACGCCGAGAATGAGCAGGTAGCCCACGGCGGCGGCGAGGAAACCGCCGATGCCGATGCTCCGCGGCTTGACGATCGCCGGCGTCACCAGCACCGCGATCAGCCCCAGCCCCGCGCTTGCGGGCATCTGCAGGGTGGCCACCATGGTCTCCATCAGCACCGTGATGAGCCCGATCCCGGCGCACATGACCAGCATGATGCCCGCGTTCGGCAGCACGGGCGCCACCTGGCTGACCACCGTGTCCCGCGCGGTCCCCAGGTACAGCGGCAGCAGGTCCAGCGTTCCGCTGGTGGGGATGAAGCCCAGCAGGTTGGCGCCGGGGAAGAACCGGAAGGTCAGGATCCCGGCCAGCGCCAGCAGGCCGGCGACCGGCACCAGCCAGTCGGGCGCGCGCAGGGAGCGGGCGGCGGACGTCGCCGCCAGCACCGCAGCAATGGTCAGTACGACGTCGGCAAGCCAGTCCCAGCCTTCCAGGACTCCGTTGAGGCTCAGGCTGCTGAAGGCAACGGCCAGGCCCACAGCGGACGCCAGCAGCCAGTGGCCGTGGAACGGGCGGGACAGGGCCGTGCTCATAGGATGGTCTTCGCGGTCGAGGAGCTCATGCTGACCGGCGCGTCGAACAGCGCCCACGCGGCGGCCAGCGGCTCGCGGTGCGTCACGGCCACCGCCCGCCAGCCGCCGGAGCGGAGGAGGTCCAACACCGGGCGGGCCTCGTGCGGGTTCTCCACCACCAGCATCGCGAAGGCATGCGAGCCGAATTCGGCGGCCAGGGCCAGCGTCTTCGCCTCGTCGCGGGAGAGCTCGCCGAGGATGGCGATCAGCGGGCCGCGCAGTTTGTGCGCCGCCAGCTTGTCCACCATCTTGTCTCCGAACGGCTCGTGTGCCGGTCGGCCCCGGTGGTGGTGCGGTCGGGCGGCGGAGGCAGGCGCATGTTTTCCCTTGTCCGGCGCCAGCTCCAGCGCGGCCAGGCCCTCAGCCAGGCTCTGCAGCCCGGTCAGGCCGTGGAATTCCTCGTCCTCCGGCCACGGGGCGGAGACGGACCGGCGCAGCGCCGGGGCCGCGTATTCGTCCAGGAAACGCAGCGCGTAGCTGCGCTCCAGCAGGTGCGCCGCCGCGGAGACCGCAGCGGTGACCGCCCACTCGAAGGCGGGCGTCGAGACCAGGGCCGAGCCGCCGTCGTCGTTCTCCTGGCCGAAGACGGCCTGGAAGGCGGAGGTATAGCTGCGTTCGCGCTGGTCCATGATGATCGTGGCCTGCGGGGTGGTGACGGAGTCCTCCTGGCGGACCATGAGTGAGCCGACCCGCGCGGTGGCGGCCCAGTGCACGCGGCGCAGCGGATCCCCGTGCCGGTACTCGCGGGTCGTCACGTCGTCGTCGCTGGGGTTGGCCTGGCGGCGGGTGGCGCTGGTGCCGTCCAGGCCGCGCGCACCGGTGAGCGTGGTCGGCGCCAGTTCGACCGGCGCGGGCGTGACCACCAGCTGCTCCGGCTGGCCCAGGGCGTGTTCGTGCCGGCCCAGGCCGAAGGGATCGGTGAATTCCGCCGTGACAGGCCCGATGCTGTAGAGCCCGCGCTGGTTGGACCGGAGCCGGTACTCGTACACGCTGGTGCCGCCGCGAGTGGGGTGGCTGGACGGGAAGCGGAAGGCAGGCGCGTCACCGAAGCGGGCCGGCAGCTGCTCGCGCATGGTCACCCGGCCGGGGGAGATGCCCAGCGGGGTCAGCGCCAGGCGGACCGTCGTCGTCGACCCCGTTTCGATGGCCGCCGGTCGGAAGCGGCGCGTCACGGTGAAGCGGGGCTTGAGCCAGACCAGCAGCAGCGCGGCGACCAGCGGCAGCGCGGCCAGGAACACCGCCAGGTACAGCAGGTCCCGCCGGCCGAGCACCTGCGCCAGGAACAGCACCAGCACCCCGGTCAGGATGAAGGCCCATCCGCGGACGGTGAGGATGCGGGCGGGGAGTTTCTCCAGCGGCGACATTGTGGGCTCCGGTGTTCCGGCGGGGGCCGCTACTGCCGGCCCACGGGGACCTGGGACAGCACATTGGCCACCACGCTGGACGGGTTCTCGCCCGCGCTCGCGGCCTTGCGGTCCAGGATGAGCCGGTGCGCCAGCACGGCCTCGGCGACGGCGGCAATGTCGTCCGGCAGCACGAAGTCCCGGCCGTCCAGCGCGGCGCAGGCCTTGGCAGCGCGCAGCAGCTGCAGCATTGCGCGCGGGCTGGCGCCCAGCCGCAGGTGCGGATGCTCCCGGGTGGCACGGCCGATCGCCACGATGTATTCCTTCACCGCCGGGGAGACATAGACGTCCCGCACCTGGGCCACCATCGCCCGGACCTCGTCAACGCCGACGACGGCCTGGATCCGGTCCAGCGGCGAGACGGACTGGTGGGACTCCAGCATGTCCATCTCCGAGCGGGCATCCGGGTAGCCCATGGAAATCCGGGCCATGAAGCGGTCCCGCTGGGCCTCCGGCAAGGGGTAGGTGCCTTCCATCTCGATCGGATTCTGCGTGGCCACCACCATGAACGGCTGCGCCAGCGGGTACGTCCCGCCGTCCACCGTGACCTGGTGCTCCTCCATGCACTCCAGCAGCGCGGACTGGGTCTTGGCGGAGGCGCGGTTGATCTCGTCCCCGATCACGATGTTCGCGAACACCGGCCCGCGGCGGAATTCAAAGTGGTGCGAATCCTGGTTGTAGATGGAGACGCCGGTGACGTCCGAGGGCAGCAGGTCCGGGGTGAACTGGATGCGGCTGACCGAACAGGCGATGGTGCGCGCCAGCGTCTTGGCCAGCATGGTCTTGCCGACGCCAGGCACGTCCTCCAGCAGCAGGTGGCCCTGCGCCAGCAGCACCGTCAGCGCCAGCCGGGCGGCGTCCGCCTTGCCGTCGATCACGGTGTTGATGGCCTGCAGGATGGCGGCGCTGGCGCGGTGGAATTCGTCGAAGGAGAGCTCGCCCGGGACGCTGTCCAGCGCGGTGGCACGGTCCTCGACGGCCGGAACTGCCGAAAATGCCATCCGGTTCTGGGCCTCCATGCGCACGCTCCCAATCAGTACATTCCGCCGGGATGTCCGGCGGCAGGCTGCGGGTCGTGACCCGTACGTTACTACTTCAACTTTTCCCAATGCCGGACAGTTCCGCCAGTGCCTGGGCGATTTATTTCTCCGGTTCGTCCGGCCCGCCGGGCACGCCATAGGCTGGAAGCATGTGCAGCAACCACGCGATCGTCGCCGGCCAGACTCCGCCCGCATACCGCAGCGAAGCGTACGACGGCGCCAGCACCGGCGTCGTACCTCCCGCCGGCGGCGCGTCCCAGGGGGACGCGTCCCGTGGGAGCGGACCGGATCTGCATCCGGTACCGGACCCGCACCGGCCCGCGGACAGCGCCCCGGGCAAGCACGGCTCGGCCACGGACGGCAAGGGCACAGCCGCCGGCGCGGAGCCCAAGCGCAGCAAGAAGGACGAGGGCGGCCGGCGCCGCAACCTCGAATACCCGCCCGCTCCGGAGCCGCTGCCGGTGCCGGTGATGGACAACCACACGCACCTGGATTTCCGCGACGGCCTGGTGGAGGTCGAGGTCAGGGATGCGCTGGACGCGGCGGAGGCCGTGGGGGTCAGGGGCGCCGTGCAGGTGGGCTGCGATGTCGAATCCTCCCGCTTCACCGTCGCCGCGCTGGACCTGGATCCGCGGCTGCTCGGGGCCGTCGCCATCCACCCCAACGATGCTCCGCCGCTGGCCGCGGACGGCACGCTCGAGGATGCGCTGGCCGAGATCGAGGCGCTCGCCGCACACCCCCGGGTGCGCGCCGTCGGTGAGACCGGGCTGGACTATTTCCGCACCGGGCCCGACGGGGTGGGGCAGCAGCAGTACTCGTTCCGGCGCCACATCGACATTGCCAAGCGGCTGGACCTGACCCTGCAGATCCACGACCGGGATGCCCATGACGACGTCGTCCGTGTCCTGGGCGAGGAGGAGGCGCCGGAGCGGGTGGTCTTCCACTGCTTCTCCGGCGACGCCGGGCTGGCCCGGATCTGCAATGAGCACGGCTGGTACATGTCCTTCGCCGGCACCATGACCTTCAAGAACGCGGCCAACCTGCGCGAGGCGCTGACGGTGGCGCACCCGGAGCTGGTGATGGTGGAGACGGACTCGCCGTTCCTGACCCCGCACCCGTACCGCGGCCGGCCCAACGCCAGCTACATGGTGCCGTACACGGTGCGGGCCATGGCCGAGGTGCTGGACGCGGACCTGGAGAAGCTCTGCCTGCAGCTGGCGGCGAACACGGAGCGGGCCTACGGCAGCTGGGCAGCAGCGTGAGCAGCGAAAGCATGTTCCTGGGGATCGACATCGGGACCGGCAGCAGCAAGGCAGTCCTGACCACGGCCGACGGCCGCATCATCGATACCGCGTCCGTGAGCCACCAGGTCTCGCTGCCCCAGCCGGGCCAGGCGGAATTCGACGCCGAGGGAACCTGGTGGGCCGAGATCCGGGACCTGTGCGGCCAGCTCTTCGCCCGGCACAGCACCCACGGCCTGGCCGGGGTCTGCGTCAGCGGCATGGGGCCCTCCCTGGTGGTGACGGACGGCGACTTCACCCCGCTGCGCCCGGCCATCCTGTACGGGATCGATACCCGCGCCGGCCGGGAAATCCATGACCTGAACGCGGAATTCGGCGCCGAGCAGATCTTCCAGGACTGCGGCAAGGCCCTCTCCTCCCAAGCCGTCGGTCCCAAGCTGCGCTGGATCCGGAACCACGAACCGGAGGTCTTCGCCAAGGCCAAGTACTGGTTCGGCCTCAGCTCCTATATCGTCGCCAAGCTCACCGG
Organism: Arthrobacter sp. B0427-1-12; assembly: GCF_059092905.1. Lineage (NCBI taxonomy): Bacteria > Bacillati > Actinomycetota > Actinomycetes > Micrococcales > Micrococcaceae > Arthrobacter > Arthrobacter sp. B0427-1-12. The sequence goes on from NZ_JBNHIC010000015.1 coordinate 44,715, forward strand.
CGAGTACGTGCTGGACCACCACACCGCCAGCCAGTGCGACCCGCTCTACGACCTGCACCGCCGGGCGTGGAATCCGGAGCGCTGGGCCGCCGTCGCGGAGCACCTGCCGATGCCCCGGCTGGCCTGGTCCGCGGAGGTGGTCGGCCACGTGACCGCCGCGGCATCGGAATTCACCGGCATCCCGGCCGGTGTTCCCGTCTGCGCCGGCACCGTGGACGCCTGGGCGGAGGCCTTCAGCGCCGGGGTGCGCCAGCCCGGGGACCTGATGCTGATGTACGGGTCCACGATGTTCTTTGTCCAGGTGCTCGGCGAGGCCCGCACCCACCCCAAACTCTGGACCACCGCCGGGATCGAGCCGGACTCGCTGACCTATGCAGCCGGTATGTCCACCACCGGCAGCCTGGTGACCTGGATGCAGCGGCTCTTCGGCGACGTGCCGCTGGGCCAGCTGCTGGCCGAAGCCGAACAGGTGCCGCCCGGTTCCGACGGCCTGCTGGTCCTGCCCTACTTCGCGGGCGAGCGCACTCCTATTTTCGACCCCGATGCCCGCGGCCTGGTCACCGGCCTGAGCCTGCGGCACAACCGCGCCCATATCTTCAGGGCTACCTATGAGGGCATCTGCTTCGGCATCCGGCAGATCGTGGACTTCCTGACGACGGCGGGGGAACCGATCCAGCGCCTCGTCGCCGTCGGCGGGGGTACCCGGGCGACGTTGTGGACCCAGATCGCCAGCGACATTCTGGGCCGGGAGCAGATTGTGCCCGAGCAGACCATTGGCGCCAGCTACGGGGATGCCCTGATGGCCGCGATCGGTTCCGGAGCCGTGCCGCCGGAGACGGACTGGACCCGGACGGCCGCCGTCGTCGAACCCGACCCTGCCCGGGCGGAAGTCTACGGCGAACTGTACGACACCTACACGCAGCTGTACCCGGACAACCGGGAGCACATGCATACCCTGGCCCGGCTCCAGCAGCGGCGCTGACTCAGCGGCTAGGCCTGCGCCTGCTCCAGGACGGCGGAGGCCGTGCGCGCATCGGTGACCAGGCGCCGGAAGTAACCGGCCTTGGCGCCGGCGCGGATGCTGCCGGCCTTCTCGGTGCCTACGGCCACGCCCACGGTGAACGGAATCGCCTGCAGCACCTCCAAGGATGTGTTGACCATGCGCTCGCTGCCCGGGAAGTGGACGTCCTTGCCGTCGATGTCGAAGAAGTTCAGGCAGATATCTCCCACGGCCCGCAGCAGCGAATCGTCGTTCGTCGGAATAAAGCGGGAGATCGAGCCGCGGGTGGTCGGGGGAGCGCCAATACCCAGCAGGGCGCCCTTGGCGGACTGCCACAGCCGCCGGATCCGCTGGAACGCCGGGTCGCGCTGCAGCAGCTCGAACATTTCCTGCGACGGCAGCGCCTCGGTCCACAGGAAAGCCGGGTGGGCTCCCGTACGCTCGGCCATGGCGCGGGCGATTTCGTTGGTCTGGTACCAGGGTTCCGGCTCGGTCTGCCCGCCCACCGTCGGCGTGATGACGACGCCGGACAGCCGGGGGAGGGAGGCCTGGCTCAGTTCGTAGATGGTGCGGCCGGAGGATGCCAGCAGCACGTCGCCCGGGGCCAGCTGCATGTCATTCAGCGCCGCGGTGACCAGCGGCGCTAGGCCCATCCGGAGCCGGCCGGACTGGTCGCCGTCGGCCAGGTAGACCTTCTCGAGCCCGAGGGCTGCCGCGAGCTCGGCGGCCAGCGTGCCGGAGCCGGCCTGTGCCGGGTTGACGACCTCGATCCGCACGATGCCGATGCGGCGGGCCTCCGCCAGCAGCCGGCTGACTGTGGGGCGGGAGACCTTCATGGCCTCGGCAATCTGGACCTGGTTCGCGTCCTCCAGGTAGTACATCCGGGCCGCTTCATAGAGCGTGTCGAGCGGAAATTTGCTGGCGGAGCCCGCGGTCAAGAGTGCTGCTTCGCTCATCGCTCGGCCCCCTTCTGGGATGTGTGCGTCATTGGATCTGGCACGAGTCTACCGGAGATCCATGTCACTCGTGAACAAAATTTCACGTTTGGCGGTCTCTTGAAATTTTGTTCTTGACATTTGTTCACGCCCTCACGCACACTTGACGCATTGACTCAGCTCACATGATCCAAGGAGGGATCCAGTGTCTTCCACCCTCGCCGAGGCAGCCGCAACCGCTGCCGGCCTTCCCGACACCATGCAGGCAGTGATCTGCCACGGCCCGGAGAACTACACGCTTGAGGAAGTGCCGGTGCCGGTTCCCGGCCCGGGCGAGATGCTGATGAAGGTGGAGGCCGTCGGCGTCTGTGCCAGCGACCTCAAGTGCTACCACGGCGCCCCCAAGTTCTGGGGCGACGAGAACCGTCCGGCCTGGGCCCAGGCGGAAGTCACTCCCGGCCACGAGTTCGTTGGAACGATTGTTCAGGCGGACGAGGAAGCCCTCACGCACCACGGTGTGGCCGTCGGCGACCGCGTGGCCTGCGAGCAGATCGTCCCCTGCGGCGAGTGCCGCTACTGCATCCGCGGCCAGTACTGGATGTGCGGCCCGCATGACATGTTCGGCTTCCGCAACTACAACGGCGCCATGGCCGAGTACCTGGTGGTGCCCAAGAAGGCCCTCCCGCACAAGGTCTCCAAGGATCTGGCCCCGCAGCATGCCGCGTTCGCCGAGCCGCTGTCCTGCTCCCTGCACGCGGTGGAGCGCGCCAACATCCAGTTCAACGACGTCGTCGTGGTCGCCGGCTGCGGACCGATCGGCCTGGGCATGATCGCCGGCGCCAAGGCGAAGAGCCCCCTGAAGGTCGTCGCCCTGGACATGTCCGACGACAAGCTGGCGCTGGCCGCCAAGTGCGGTGCCGACGTCGTCATCAATGTGGGCAGGGAAGACGCCGTCCAGCTCGTCAAGGACATGACGGACGGCTACGGCGCGGACGTCTACCTCGAAGGCACCGGCCACCCCTCGGCCGTCGGCCAGGGCCTGAACCTGCTGCGCAAGCTGGGCACCTACGTCGAATACTCCGTCTTCGGCTCCGACGTCTCCGTCGACTGGTCCATCATCAGCGACGACAAGGAACTGGACGTGCGCGGCGCGCACCTGGGCCCGCACTGCTGGCCGGCCGCCATCAAGATGATCGAGTCCGGCATCCTGCCGCTGGACGAGATCTGCACCAACCAGTTCGAACTCAAGGACTTCCAGGCCGCGCTGGACATGGTCGGCGACACCGCCGGCGCGTCCGTGAAGGTCTCCATCCTCCCCGGCGCGTAACCGCGCCGCTTTCCGGCGGGGCCGTCGACGGCGGCCCCGCCGCGGCAGGCACCGTACCTATCAGGACCGGTACAGAGCTCCCAGCACCACATACTGCACGACCGAACAAAGGCGTTTAAAGCAATGACGACTGCAACCCTCGATCGGCAGGTCGAAGCCAAGGAAACCTGGCTGGACCGCATCGGCATCCCGCACTCCCTGCGCTGGGGCTTCCTCGGCGTCCTCGTTTTCATGACCGGCAACGGCGTCGAGTCCAACTTCATCTCCCCGCACATGGCCGAGGCGCTGGGCAGCACCACCGCCGTCGTCGCCAACATCATCACCATGTACGGCGTGTCCGTGCTGGTCGGCTCCTACCTTTCCGGCGCGCTGTCCGATCTCTGGGGTCCCCGCAAGGTCATGGCGCTGGGCTTCGGTGTGTGGATGGTCTTCGAGGTGCTCTTCCTCCTGGCACTGCAGGCCGGTTCCACTCCCGGCGTCTTCATCACCTACTTCCTGCGCGGCTTCGGCTACCCGCTCTTCGCCTTCGCGTTCCTGGTCTGGATCAATGCCGTCGTGCCCCGCAAGCGCAACGGCACCGCCGTCGGCTGGTTCTACGTGATGTTCACCGGCGGCCTGCCGACCCTCGGCTCCCTCTTCGCCGTATTCGCCATTCCGGCCTTCGGCGGCGGACATATCGGTGAGTCCAACACCATGTGGGCGTCCATGCTGCTGGTGGCCGCCGGCTTCCTGATCGCCCGCTTCGGCGTCAGGGAACCCCGCGGCCGGGGCCGCCTGGTCCCCGCCGGCGAATCCTCCGCCCGCGTCCTGACCTCCGGCGTCCGCCTGCTGGGCACCAACCGCAAGGTCCTGATGGGCTTTTTGGTCCGCATCATCAACACTGCGCCGGAATTCGGCATGTTCATCATCCTGCCCGGGGTCATTGCCGGCGAGCTGGGCTGGTCCCAGAGCCAGTGGCTGACCATGACCGTGCTGGTCTACGCCTCCAACGTGGCGTTCAACGCGGTCTTCGGTGCCATCGGCGACAAGTGGGGCTGGACCCGCACCGTGAAGTGGTTCGGCGTCGTCGCCTCCGCCCTGTTCCTGCTGGCCTGGTGGTACGTCCCGCACTGGGTTGAGCCGGGCTCCGACTGGGGCTTCGCCCTCTCCTGCGCCGCAGGCATGCTCTTCGGCATTTCGCTGGCCGGCTTCGTCCCGATGGGCGCTGTCATGCCGGCCCTGGCCCCCGACCACAAGGGTGCGGCCATGGCCATGTACACCACCGCTGCCGGCGGCGCGGCCTTCCTCGGCTCCGCGGTCGTGGCAGTCGTCCTGCCGTGGGGCGGCAACGCCGGCGTCGTCTGGGCCTTCGTCGTCCTCTACGCCGCGGCGTTCCTCATGGTCTCCCGCCTGAACGTCGACCAAGGCCGCGGTGCCCACGCCGCGGCCGAGACCGCGGCGGCGGCCCCCGCCACCAAGTAACACCCTTCTCAATCCCAGCCCTGGAGCAGTTGCAATGACCAAGATCTTCAATGACCCCGCGGAGTTCGCCGAGGACCAGTTCGCCGGCTTCCTGGACCTTTACGCCGACCGGCTGCGCGGCGTCCCGGGCGGCGCCGTGGCGCTGCGCTCCGGCGAGCCGCAGGTCGCCGTCGTGATCGGCGGCGGCTCCGGCCATTACCCGGCCTTCGCCGGGCTGGTCGGCACCGGCTTTGCCACCGGGGCGGTGGTCGGCAATATCTTCACCTCGCCCTCGGCCGCCCAGGTGTACTCGGTGGCCAAGGCCGCCCACCAGGGCAAGGGCGTGATCCTCAGCTTCGGCAACTACGCCGGGGACAACATGAACTTCGGTATCGCCGCCGAGCGGCTGCGCAAGGAGGGCATCGACACCCGGATCGTGGTGGTCACCGATGACATCGCCTCCGCCGCGGAGGAGGAGAAGCGCCGCGGCATCGCCGGCGACTTCGCCGTCTTCAAGGTCATGGGCGCCGCCGCCGGGGCGGGACTGGACCTGGACGGCGTCGAACGCGCGGGCCGGGCGGCGAACGCCGCCACCCGGACCCTGGGCGTGGCCTTCTCCGGCTGCACCATGCCGGGCGCGGACCAGCCGCTGTTCACCGTTCCGGAGGGGCACCTGGGCCTGGGCCTGGGCATCCACGGCGAGCCCGGGATCCGGGACGAGCCGCTGCCTTCCGCCGAGGAGCTGGCCGGCACGCTGGTGAAGTCGCTGCTGGACTCCGCCCCCGCCGGTGCCGGCAACCGGGTGGCCGCGATCCTCAACGGGCTGGGCACCACCAAGTATGAGGAACTGTTCCTGCTCTGGGGCATCGTTTCCCGGCAGCTGCGTGAGGCCGGCCTGGAGCTGGTGGACGTCGAGGTGGGCGAGCTGGTCACCAGCCTGGACATGGGCGGCACCTCGCTGACGCTGATGTGGCTGGACGAGGAACTGGAAACCTACTGGACCGCGGACGCCTACACCCCGGCCTACCGCAAGCAGCGGGCGCCGCTCGCCGCCATCAGCGCCTCCGCGCAGGACGACGCCGCCACCGCCGCCGAGGAGGAGACGGTACCGGAGTCCTCCGAAGCATCCCGGGCGCTGGCCGGGATTGCGCTGGCCGGCCTGGAGGACATGGCGCGGACACTGCACGCCAATGAGAAGAAGCTGGGCGAAATCGACGCGGTGGCCGGCGACGGCGACCACGGCCGCGGCATGGTCAAGGGCATCGACGCCGCGGTGAAGGCCGCGCAGGCGGCTGCCGCCTCCGGCGAAGCAGGCGTCGCCTGGCTGCTGCAGAAGGCCGGCCAAGCCTGGGCCGAATACGCCGGCGGCACCTCCGGCGTGCTGTGGGGTGCCGCCCTCGAGGGCGCCGGCCAGTCCCTGGGCGATGACCGGACGGCGTACACGGACGCTGACTATGCGGCCGCCGCCGAGGCCTTCGCCGGCGCGATCGTCGATCTGGGCCGGGCCACGATCGGGGACAAGACCCTGGTCGATGCCCTGCTGCCGTTCGTCGAGACGCTGCGTGCCGGCGTCGACGGCGGCACCCGGTTCGGCGAGGCCTGGCGCGCCGCCGCCGCGGTGGCCCAGGAGCAGGCCGCGGCCACTGCCGCGCTGAGCCCGAAGCTGGGCCGTGCCCGGCCGCTGGCCGAAAAGAGCGTCGGCACCCCCGATGCCGGCGCCACTTCGATGGCCCTGATCGTCACCGGGCTGGGCCAGCTTGAATTCACCGTTCCCCAGCTGCAGCGCTGAAAACACCCCTTACGGAAGGAAACACCATGAGCGAGAAGTTCCGCATCGTCGTTGGCTGCGATGACGCCGGCTACGAATACAAGGAAGCCCTCAAGGCCGATCTGGAGGCCAACGGCCTGGTCGCCGAGGTCTTCGACGTCGGCGTGGACGCCGACGGCCACACCGCCTACCCGCACATCGCCGTCGAAGCCGCCCGGATGGTGGCCGACGGCAAGGCGGACCGCGCCCTGCTGATCTGCGGCACCGGCCTGGGCGTCGCCATCTCCGCGAACAAGGTCAAGGGCATCCGCGCCGTCACCGCGCACGATTCCTTTTCCGTGGAGCGCGCGGTGCTCAGCAACAACGCCCAGGTGCTGTGCATGGGCCAGCGTGTGATCGGCCTGGAACTGGCCCGCCGCCTGGCCAGGGAATGGCTCACCTACACCTTCGACGAGACCAGCGCCTCCGCCGCCAAGGTCGAGGCGATCTGCAGCTACGAGGACGATGCCGCGTGACCGCTGCCGGTCTCGTATCGCAGGAGTTTGCCGGCCGGGTGGTCGTGGTCACCGGCGCCGCCAACGGCATCGGCAATGCGGTGGCGGAATACCTGGCCGCCCGCGGTGCCCGCGTCGTCGGCGTGGACCTGAGTGAAGCCGTGTCCGACGCCGTTGCCACCTTCCCGGGCGACGGCCACCACGGCATCGTCAAGGACCTGGCAGCTCCGACGGCGGCTGCTGAAGTGATTGCCGAGGCCGTCAAGTCCGCGGGCACGGTCGACATCCTGGTCAACTCCGCCGGCGTGGCGCTGCTCGAATCCGCGCTCGAGATTTCCGATGCGATGTGGGACGCGACCATGAGCATCAACCTGACCGCCAGCTTCAAGATGGCGCAGGCTGCCGGACGCGTCATGACGGAGAAGGGCTACGGCCGGATCATCAACCTGGCCTCCCAGGCGAGCGTCATCGCTCTGGATAAGCACGTGGCCTACTGTGCCAGTAAGGCTGCGGTGGTTGGCATGACCAAGGTCCTGGCGATGGAGTGGGCGCGTCAGGGCGTCACGGTCAATGCCGTGTCGCCGACCGTGGTGGAGACCCCACTGGGCAAGAAGGCCTGGGCCGGCGAGGTGGGCGAGGCCATGAAGGCGCAGATTCCGGTCGGACGCTTCGCCCAGCCGGAGGAGGTCGCGGCCATGATCGCGTACCTGGCCGGCGAGAACGCCGCCATGGTCACCGGTGAGAACCTGCTGATCGACGGCGGCTACTCCATGGTCTGACCACCCCTCTGCGCTCTCTGCCCGCGAGGACGTGGCGCTGTTCCGCGGAAGCTGTTGCGAAACCACTTCACCGGAGCAACGCCACGTCCTCGGCGTTCCGGCGCGGGTAGGATTGCCGGGTGACTGCTTCAGATTTCCCCGAGGGCATGCCGGCCCGCACCGCTCCGCTGCTGGGCGCGGCAGATATCCGCAGGCTGGCCGCGGAGCTGGACGTGCGGCCCACCAAAACGCTGGGGCAGAACTTCGTCATTGATGGCAACACCATCCGGCGGATCGTCGCCGCCGCGCACGTGCAGCCGGAGGAGACCGTGCTGGAGGTCGGCCCCGGCCTGGGGTCGCTGACGCTGGGCCTGCTGGACGTCGCCAAGCGGGTTGTCGCCGTTGAAATCGACGCCGTGCTCGCCGGCCGGCTTCCCGACACCGTGGCCAAGTGGCGGCCGGACGCGGCGGCGAGCCTCGACGTCGTACTTTCCGATGCGATGAAGGTGACCGAGCTGCCCCACCAGCCCGCAGCTCTGGTGGCGAACCTGCCGTACAACGTCGCGGTGCCCGTGGTCCTGCACCTGCTGGAGCATTTTCCCAGCCTGCAGCACGGGCTGGTAATGGTGCAGGAGGAGGTCGCGGACCGGCTGGCGGCCGGGCCCGGGTCCAGGACCTACGGGGTCCCGTCGGTGAAGGCTGCCTGGTACACGCAGATGCGCAAGGCCGGGACCATCGGCATGAATGTCTTCTGGCCGGCCCCGAAGATCGCCTCCGGCCTGGTCGCCTTCACCCGGCGCGAGCCCCCGGTCACCCGGGCCAGCCGCGTGGAGGTCTTCCGGGTCATTGACGCAGCGTTCGCCCAGCGCCGCAAGACGCTGCGCGCGGCGCTGGCCGGCTGGGCGGGCAGCCCGGCCGAGGCGGAGAAGGCGCTGCTGGCGGCAAATGTGGATCCCAGCGCGCGCGGCGAGGTGCTGGACGTGGCGGCGTTCGCGCGGATCGCCGAACACAAGGTGCCGCTGACGGCTTAGCGTGACGGCCGGCGCGCAATGATAATTCGTCCCGAGGCCCACCGTCCTTTAGGTTTGTGGTTATGAACGCTGCCATACCACGGTCGGTCCGGGTCAAGGCTCCCGGGAAAATCAATGTGTCCCTCCGGGTGGGACCGTTGCGGGAGGACGGCTACCACAGCGTGGCCAGCGTCTACCTGGCGGTTTCGCTGTATGAAGAGGTCACCGCCACGGCGACCGCCGGCGGAGGCATCACGGTCACCGTCAACCACGGCCAGGGCCAGCTCAACGTCCCGCTCGCGGACATTCCGCTGGACGGCAACAACCTGGCCGCCCGCGCCGCCGCGCTGCTGGCGAGCACGAGCGGAACCTCCCCCGGCGTGAACCTGGACATCACCAAGCGCGTGCCCGTGGCCGGCGGGATGGGCGGCGGATCGGCGGATGCGGCCGCGGCCCTGCTGGCCTGCGACGCGCTGTGGAACTGCGGCTTCTCCCGGGATCAGCTTGCCACGATGGCGGCGGAACTGGGCGCCGATGTGCCGTTCTCGCTGCTCGGCGGCACGGCCGTGGGCCTGGGCGTGGGGGACCGGCTCACCCCGGCGATCTCCAAAACCGAAATCAACTGGGTCCTGGTCACCTCCCCGTACGGGCTGTCGACGCCGGCGGTATACGGGAAGCTGGACGAACAGCGCGAACGGGACGGCATTTTCGCGGCGGAACCCAGCGAGGTGGATCCGGCGATCCTTTCGGCCATGCGCTCGGGCGACGTCGGCCGGCTGGCGGATGTGCTCCACAACGACCTGCAGCCCGCGGCGCTGGAACTGGCCCCGGAGCTGGCCGGGATCCTCAACGCCGGTGAGCGCCACGGCGCGCTGGCCGGGCTGGTCTCCGGTTCCGGCCCGACCATCGCCTTCCTGGTCCACGACGCGGACGCCGGGGAGGACCTGGCCGCCGCGCTGGAGGCGGAGGGCTTCAATGCCATCCAGGTCCACGGGCCGGTCCACGGAGCGCGGATCATGGGAGACCTGGTCTCGGCCTAGATAAAATAGCTTTGCCCGCCCGGCACAGCAACAGAAAGTGGTTTTTCCTTGGCACACCTGCTCGGTGCTGAAAACATCAGCATTACCTTCGGCACCCGCACCATCCTGGACGGCGTCACCCTCGGCATCGAAGAGGGGGACCGGATCGGCATGGTGGGCCGCAACGGCGACGGCAAATCCACGCTCATGCGCCTGCTCGCCCAGCGCTCCACGCCCGATTCCGGCCGCGTTACCCACCGCCGGGACCTGAACGTCGGGTACCTGGACCAGTCGGACGTGCTCGCCGGCGAGCTGCCGGTGGGGGAGGCGATCGTCGGGGACCGGGCGGACTATGAATGGGCCTCCAACCCGAAGATCCGCGAGATCATGGAGGGCCTGGTCGAGGACGTCGACTGGCACGCGAAGATGTCCTCGCTCTCCGGCGGGCAGAAGCGGCGCGTGGCGCTGGCCAAGCTGCTGATCGAGGACCACGACGTGATCATGCTGGATGAGCCCACCAACCACCTGGACGTGGAGGGTGTGGCCTGGCTGGCCCGGCACCTGAAGACCCGCTGGCGCCCCACCGAGGCGGCCTTCGTGGTGGTCACCCACGACCGCTGGTTCCTGGACGAGGTCTGCACCCGGACCTGGGAGGTCCACGATGGGATGGTGGAACCGTTCGACGGCGGCTACGCGGCTTACGTACTGGCGCGCGCCGAACGCGACCGGACGGCCGCGGTGGTGGAGCAGAAGCGGCAGCAGCTGGTCAAGAAGGAACTGGCCTGGCTGCGCCGCGGCGCCCCTGCCCGGACTGCCAAGCCGAAGTTCCGCATCGAGGCGGCGAACGAGCTGATCGCGGACGTGCCCGAACCGCGCGACACGCTGGCCCTGAACAAGATGGCCACGGCGCGGCTGGGCAAGGACGTACTGGACCTGGAAAACGTCACCTACGTGCCGGCGCCGCGCCTCACGTCCGGAGACGGGGAGCGGGTCGGGGCCGCCTCGGACCAGGCACGGCGGCTGGCCGATGCCGAAACCACCGGCGAGGACCCACTGTTCACCAACATCACCCTGCGCCTGGCGCCGGGCGAACGGCTGGGCATCGTGGGCGTCAACGGCGCCGGCAAGACCACGCTGCTGCGCCTGCTCAACGGGGAAATCCAGCCGACCTCCGGCCGCCTGAAGCGGGGCAAGACGGTGGTCACCGCGGTCCTGACCCAGGATGTGAAGGAGATCGACGACGTCGCTGACCTGCGCGTCATCGAGGTCATCGAACAGGAAAAGCGTGTTTTCAACGTGGGCGGCCGGGAGCTCTCCGCCGGGCAGCTGGTGGAACAGCTTGGCTTCTCCAACCAGCGGCAGTGGACGCGGGTCCGCGAGCTCTCCGGCGGCGAGCGGCGCAGGCTGCAGTTGCTGCGACTGCTGGTCGGCGAGCCAAATGTGCTGATGCTGGACGAGCCCACCAATGACCTGGACACGGACACGCTGGCCGCGGTGGAGGACGTACTGGACGGCTGGCCCGGCACTTTGGTGGTGGTCTCGCACGACCGCTACCTGCTGGAACGGGTCACCGACCACCAGATGGCACTGCTGGGCGACGGCAAGCTGCGCGGGCTGCCCGGCGGTGTGGACCAGTACCTGGAACTGCGGGAGGCGGCGCTCGCGGGCGCGAAGTCAGGGGTTGGCCGCGAGGCCGGGGGGCCTGCGCCCCGACCTGGCAGCGAAACCCCGGCTTCGGCCGGAGGGACGGGGGCGTCCGAGGCTGAGAAGCGCACCGCGAAGAAGGACCTGGCCCGGATCGAGCGTCAGCTGACCAAGCTCAGCCAGCAGGCGGAGAAGATCCAGCACCAGATGACCGAGGCCGGGTCCGCCGCGGACGTGGATTTCGAACTCCTGGCCGAGCTGAACAAGAAGCTGCAGGACATCGTGACGGAGCAGGAGCTGCTGGAGATGGAGTGGCTCGCGGCCTCGGAGATCCTCGAGTAACTAGCAGGCCTGCTTTTCCCAGAGGCCGGCAGCGCGCAGCGAGGCCTGGATCTTCACGGATGCGGTGAACACCGCGTCCTGTTCGGCGGCCGTGAGCTGGTCGAAGAAATTTTCCCGGACGAAGTCCACATGTCCGGGCGCCGCTTCTTCGATCGCCTTGCGGCCGGCCTCGGTCATGGCGATGTCGAGCCCGCGGGCATCGGATTCGCAGCTGCGCCGCTCCACAAGCCCGCGGTTTTCCATGCGCTTGAGCAGATGGGAGAGGCGGCTCCGCTCCCACCCGAGTTCCACGGCCAGGTCACGCGCGCGCAGGACCGGGTCGCCGCCGTCGTCCGCATTATCCTGGGCCGCTTCATTGCGGACTGCGGCGTCGGAGAGCGTGGCCAGCACCGCGTATTCGGCGCCGGAGAGATTGGTTTCCTGCTCCAGTTGGCGGTCCATCGCTGAGTTGAGCCCGGTCGACAGATCCCGGAAGGCACGCCAGATGCGGGCCTCGCGCTCATCCAGCCAGCGTGTATTTAGGTTCACCGTTGCTCCTTCCGGTATGAAGTTGACTTTTCAAGTTTCGCCTCGTTTACTTGATATGTCAACAAGTCGCATGACGTGTCAACAAAACTTGAAAGGTGTGCAGACGTGACCAAGATTGCCATTATCACCGGAACCACTCGTCCCGGCCGGAACAACCTCTCCGTGGCCCAGTGGGTCCTCGAGCAGGCCTCCCAGCGCACGGACGCCGAATTCGAGCTGGTCGACATCGCCGACTACAATCTGCCCGTACTGGACGAGGCCATGCCCGCCGGCTTCCAGCAGTACGCCAACGAGCACACCAAGGCCTGGTCCGCCAAGATCACCGAGTTTGACGGCTACATCTTCGTCACCCCGGAGTACAACCACTCCATCACCGGCTCGCTGAAGAACGCCATCGACTTCCTCTCCGTCGAGTGGAACAACAAGGCCGCCGGCTTCGTCTCCTACGGCTCCATGGGCGGCGCCCGCGCCGTCGAGCACCTGCGTAACATCGCCTCCGAGCTGCAGCTGGCCCATGTCCGCAACCAGGTCATGTTCTCCCTGTTCACCGACTTCGAGAACTTCTCCGAGTTCAAGCCGACCGAGCAGAACGCCTCCACCCTGGCCCCCATGCTGGACCAGCTGCTGCCGTGGACCCGCGCCATGCAGAGCGTCCGCGAAGAAGCTCTGGCTGCCGCCAAGTAATTGCGGTTTGCCGGCATCGGCGGCTGATCCTGCCGAAGCCTTGCGAAGGCACCCGGGACTCTTCGTCCGGGTGCCTTCGCCATTTAAGTTTCAGCTGATGGCCACGTGCAGGGCCACGATAAGCAGGCCCGCGGCATAGCCGGCCAGCACCTGGAGCGGCGTATGGGCGCCCAGTCGGACCCGGGACCAGCCGACCACCAGCGGCACGACGAAGATCGGCACCGCCAGGACCGCCCCGGCGCCGGGAAACGCCAGGATGAGCGCGACGGCGAAGAACATGGAAACCGCCGCATGCACGGACAGTTTCCACAGCAGGTTGACCAGCATCACCAGCAGCAGGCCGCCCAGGATGGATAGGGTCATTACGATCAGCGAGTGCGGGGCCCCGATCAGGAGCAGGAGGGCCAGGCCCACGAGGATGGACGCCATCGTGCCCAGCAGGATCGGCGCCCGCTGTGTCCGCTTGCCGACGTGGTGGTCCGTGATCCGGCCCTTCCGAGCCAGGATGATCAGTGCGGCCAGCGGACCACCGGTGATGAAAACGACGGCGATTAGCGCCGAGAGGGCGCCAAGGCCGATCGCCGGTGCGCTGAAGGCTGTGATCAGCAGCAGTGCCGTCGCCAGCGGGGCCGGCCCGAAGATCTCCGTGACCATTTTGGCCGCGCGATAAGGCGCCGTCGACTGCGGCTTCACTTGCTCTTGTATGACGTCCATTGGCTGCCTTCCCGGGCGAATCCTCCAGAGGCCATTCTAGGCAAGCCGTGGCGCTCGGGCTGTCCGGCGTGGCGGACTGCCGGCGGGTTGACGGGATGGCGCGGAAATTCAACACGTGCCTAAAGGTGATGTCCGCTGTATTTCCAGAATGTCCTCAGATTTGTATTGGCGGTTCCGGATCATATGAATTGTTTCCGGTGTTGCCTTTGGGAGTGATGGGAATCCGCAACCGTCGATTCCCGGTAATGTGTGCTGATTTGTACTGATTCGGCTGGTCAGGGCGGCGGTCCATGGTTAAACAAGAGCTGCACGGCGGGTGGATCTTTTTTGTTAATTAGTGTTCCGGGACCATGAAAGCATCCAGCAACTTTTTTCCAAGAATGGGCTGGGATAAATATCCCACGGGATTTCCGGAACGGAATTGGAATTGGGCCAATGTCCTGGAGTTGGGCGGCCTGCTGGATTTCGTCCGACCCTGATCAGGTGCCTCTGCGGCACACCGAACCCCCACGGTTGGAGAAGGCTATGAACAACAAGACCAGGCAGATTATCGGATCCGTTGCAGTTGCGGGCGTATTCGTCGCCGGCGGCATGACTGCGGCCGAGGCGGCTCCGGGCCCTGGCAGTGAAGGGACCGAAGTCGAGGCCGTCGAAGTCGACGAAGTCGACGAGGTTGAGGATGTAGAGGAAGTCGACGAAAAGGAAGTTGACGAAAAGGAAGTCGACGAGGACGAGGCTGACGAAGAGGAGGCCGACGAGGACGAAGCTGAGGAAGACGAAGCTGAGGAAGACGAAGCCGACGAGGACGAAGCTGAGGAAGAGGAGGCTGACGAGGACGAGGCCGAGGAGGACGAGGCCGAAGAGCCCGAGGATGAAGCTGACGACGAGGAAGTTGAAGAGCCTGTAGTCGTTGAGGACGAAGCTGACGAGGAGGAAGCCGAGGAGCCCGAGGACGAAGCTGACGAGGAGGAAGCCGAGGAGGACGAGGCCGAGGAGGACGAAGCTGACGAGGAGGAGGCTGAGGAGGACGAGGCTGACGAGGACGAGGCCGAGGAAGACGAAGCTGACGAAGACGAGGACGCCGAAGAGGGTGCCGTGGCCTAAGCTTCTCCAGCAAATATTCAGTTTCCCAGCCGAAGGGACCCCCACCGCGGGGTCCCTTTGGCTGTGGGTGTGATCTTCCTCAAATTCTTGCAGTACTGCAAACATTCACTTGCGCAGACTTTGCAGCACTGCAATAATTTTACCCATGCAAGCTGCTCCCCCCCTTTCCCTCCGCGACCGCAGGCGCGCCGAAACCTGGTCCGCGCTGCATGAGGCGGCGGCGTCGATGGCCTTGGATAATGGCATCGAGAATGTCACGGTCGAGGCCATCGCGGACCGCGCGGGAGTGTCCCCGCGCACGTTCTTCAACTACTTCAGCGCCAAGGAAGACGCCATGCTGGGCATGCAGGAGCCGGTCCTTGAACCGGACGTGCTGGCGGAATTTTCCGTGGGGGAGGACCTGCTGGACCGGGTGGCCAGGCTGCTCCTGGCGGTCATCCGTTCAACTTTCGGCGGTGACGAAGCCACCCGCCACGCGCTGATCGAGCGCTATCCCCAGCTGATCCAGCGGCGGATGCAGTACGTGGCCAAGGTCGAAGGCATGGTTCGGGAGGTCGTGGCCGAGAGGCTGGCGGATACGCCGGGCTGGGCCGACGGCGTCGCCGGCTATCCCACCGACGAAGTGGCCCGGATGCTCGTCATGCTCGGCAGCATTCCCATGCGCTTTTCCCTGCAGTCACCCCACTTCAAGCCGGGGGAGGTCCGCCGTGTCGGCGATCTTGAACCGGCCATCCACCTCCTCCAGGCAATCCAAAGGAAGCTTTCATGACAGAACCCGCCCGGCAGCAGGCGAAACACAGCAGGCGCCGCTTTGTGCTGCTGTTCATCGCCCTGATGCTTTCGATGCTGCTCTTCTCGCTCAACCAGACCGTGCTGGGCACCGCGCTGCCGACCATCGTCGGCGAACTGCACGGTGTCAACCAGATGCTCTGGGTAATCACCGGCTTCATCCTGGCCTCAACCATCATGATGCCCATCTACGGCAAGCTCGGTGACCTGATGGGCCGCAAGGGCCTGCTGATCATGGCCATCGTGCTGTTCATGGCCGGCTCCGTGGTCGGCGCCCTGGCCCCGGACATGGGCTGGCTGATCTTCGCCCGCGTGGTCCAGGGCCTGGGCGGCGGCGGTCTGATGATCCTCTCCCAGGCGATCATCGCCGACGTCGTTCCCGCCCGCGAGCGCGGCAAGTACATGGGTGCCATGGGCGGTGTCTTCGCCCTCTCCTCGGTGGCCGGCCCGCTGCTGGGCGGCTGGTTCACGGAGGGGCCGGGCTGGCGCTGGGTCTTCTGGATCAATATCCCGCTGGGCCTGCTGGCGCTTGCCGGTGCAGTGTTCTTCCTGAAGATCCCCCGGCGCAGCACCCGCCTGAAGCTGGACCTGGGCGGGATGGCGCTGCTGGCCGTTGCCACCACCTGCCTGGTCCTCGTCGCCACCTGGGGCGGCAGCACCTACGCCTGGACCGACCCCATCATCCTGGGCCTGATCGCCGGCACGGTGGTGGCCGCCGTCGGCTTTGTCCTGGTGGAGCGGCGCACGGCCGAGCCGATCATTCCCATGCACCTGTTCCGGGACCGCAACTTCAACCTGGCCACCATCGGTGGCCTGTTTATCGGCGTGGCCATGTTCGGTGTCCTGAGCTACCTGCCCACCTACCTGCAGATGACCTTCGGCGCCAACGCCACTGAATCCGGCCTGCTGATGATCCCGATGATGGCAGCCCTGCTGCTGGCCTCGATCGGATCCGGACAGCTGGTCAGCAAGACCGGCCGCTACAAGTGGATGCCCATTGCCGGCGCGCTGCTGGTGGCCGGCTCCCTGGTCCTGCTCTCCACGCTGGCGCCGGACACCCCGCTGTGGCTGCTCTGCCTGTACATCGCGGTCATGGGCCTGGGTCTTGGCTTGAATATGCAGATCCTGGTCCTGACGGTGCAGAACTCCTTCCCGCTGCGGGAGGTGGGCACCGCCACGGCGTCCAACAACTTCTTCCGCCAGATCGGTGCGACGCTGGGCTCGGCCGTTGTCGGCAGCCTGTTCGCCGGCCGGCTGTCGGCGCTGCTGACCGAACGGCTCCCGGCTGCGGCCACCGATGCGGCCGGCGGCTCCGAATCGCTGACGCCGGCGGCGGTCAGCGGGCTGCCGGAGGGGATCAAGGACCTGGTGGTCGCCTCCTACAACGACGCACTGACGCCTATTTTCCTGTGGATCATGCCGCTGGTACTGGTGGCCACCATCCTGTTCCTGTTCATCCAGGAGAAGCCGCTGGCCACGACGATCGAACACGACGTGGTGCCCGAATCCCTGGCCGAGGGTGATCTGCTGATCACCGTCGATGACGCGGACGACGACGGCGGCCCGGCTTCCGTGCCGGACCCCACCGGACGCCGGGCCAACGCCTGAGCCGGCGGCTGCCGCCGGTGCTGACTACCGGCGGCGCCTACTGCCGGCGGCCGAAGAGGAAGTAGGCGATCGGGCCGGCGAAGTTGATGAAGCAGACCAGCTGCCACAGGGACTTGCTGCCGCGGACCTGGTCTTTCGGCCGGCGGGCGATGTCCTTGGCCGCTGCGGTGTGCAGGGCCAGTTGGAGCGCGCCCAGGATCACGACGCCGGTCCGCTGGCCTTTGCTCAGTTCTTTCCAGGACTTCTTCCTGCTCATGACCCTGCCTCCTGCTACTCGAGTGTGCTTGCATTCTTCCCGCCTATCCGCGGCAGCGCAACGGCTCCGGCAGCGCCAAGAAGCCGCCAAATGGCACGAGGGGCTACCGGCGTGGCAAACTAGATGCTTGTGCATAACAGCACGGTCCGCTCTGGTGTAATGGCAGCACCCCGGCCTTTGGAGCCGTGGAGTATAGGTTCGAATCCTATGGGCGGAACGGCCAACCGGCTCAGGCGCACCGCCGCGCGCGGGTAGTATGGCTAACGCCAGACGCCCGGCCGCCGCGGCAAGCCCTGAGCTGCGCCGACGGTGAACCGGCCCAGATCGAGCTAGGAGTGCCACTTAGTGAGCCCCCAAGACGCAAGTCCTGAAACTGCCATCGGATCGTACCCCGCCGGAGCCGCTTCAGGGCCGGCAGCCGTCATTGTCCTGGCGGCGGGGGCAGGCACCCGCATGAAGTCCCGCACCCCGAAGATCCTGCACAAGATCGGCGGCCTGTCCATGGTCGGCCACGCCCTGGCCGCCGCGCGGGGCCTGGAGCCGGAGGTGCTGGCCGCCGTCGTACGCCACGAGCGCGACCTGGTGGCCGGCCACATCACCGACCTGGATCCCACCATCCTCATTGCGGACCAGGATGAGATTCCGGGCACCGGCCGTGCCGTGGAGGTCGCCCTGGACGCGCTCGACGCCGGTGCTTCCGCGCCGCTGGAGGGCACCGTCGTCGTCACGTACGGCGACGTCCCGCTGCTGACCACCGGATTGCTGCAGGAACTGGTCCGTACCCACAAGGCGGACAGCAACGCCGTCACCGTGCTCACCGCGGTGTTGGCGGACGCCGGCGGCTACGGCCGGATCATCCGGGCCGAAGACGGGACGGTCACCGGGATCGTCGAGCACAAGGACGCCACGGAGCAGCAGCGCGCCATCCGCGAAATCAACTCCGGCATCTACGCCTTCGACGCCGCCGTGCTCCGCGACGCGCTCAAGCAGGTCACCGTGGAAAATGCCCAGGGGGAGAAGTACCTCACCGACGTGCTGGCGATCGCGCGCGGCGCCGGGGGCCGGGTGGCCGCCGTCGTCACCGAGGACCGCTGGCAGGTGGAGGGCGCCAACGACCGCGTGCAGCTGGCCGCGCTCGGCGCCGAGCACAACCGCCGCACGCTGGAGAAGTGGATGCGCGCCGGCGTGAGCATCGTGGACCCGGGCACCACCTGGATCGATTCGACCGTGACCCTGGACGAGGACGTCACCATCCTGCCCGGCACCCAGCTGCACGGCACCACCACGGTGGCGCGGGACGCCGTCGTCGGTCCGGATACCACGCTGACCAACGTCACCATCGGCGAAGGCGCCAAGGTGGTGCGCACCCACGGTTCCGATGCGCAGATCGGGCCGCGGGCCGACGTCGGCCCCTTCGCCTACCTGCGTCCGGGCACCAAGCTGGGGGAGAAGGGCAAGATCGGTACCTTCGTCGAGACCAAGAACGCGGACATCGGCGCCGGTTCCAAGGTCCCGCACCTTTCCTACGTGGGCGACGCGACCATCGGCGAGCAGTCCAACATCGGTGCCGCGTCCGTTTTCGTCAACTACGACGGCGTCAACAAACACCACACCACTATTGGTTCGCACGTGCGGATGGGCAGCGACAACATGTACGTGGCGCCCGTGACCGTGGGGGACGGGGCCTACAGCGGCGCCGGAACGGTCATCCGCAAGGACGTGCCCGCGGGCGCGCTGGCCATCAACGTCGCCCCGCAGCGGAACATCGACGGCTGGGTGGCCAAGAACCGCGCCGGCACCGCCGCCGCAACGGCTGCCGAGCGCGCCGGTGCCGCTGCCCCTGAGACTTCCTCGAATACCCCCACCAAAGAAAGTGATCCTTCATGAGCGCAATTACGGCGCACGGCGAAAAGACGATGGTGCTGGCCTCCGGCCGCGCGCACCCTGAACTGGCCCGGGAAATCGCCAAGGAGCTGGAGACCGAGCTCCTGCCAACCTCGGCCTACGATTTCGCCAACGGTGAGACCTACGTGCGCTTCGAGGAGAGCGTGCGCGGCACCGACTGCTTTGTCATCCAGGCGCACCCGGCGCCGATCAACAACTGGATCATGGAACAGCTGATCATGATCGATTCGCTCAAGCGGGCCTCCGCCAAGCGGATCACCGTCGTTTCGCCGTTCTACCCGTACGCGCGCCAGGACAAGAAGCACCGCGGCCGCGAGCCGATCTCCGCCCGCCTGATCGCCGACCTGTACAAAACGGCCGGCGCCGACCGCCTGATGTCCGTTGACCTGCACACCGCGCAGATCCAGGGCTTCTTCGACGGCCCGGTGGACCACCTGATGGCGATCCCGCTGCTGGCCGAATATGTCCGGTCCCGCGTGGATTCGGACAATGTGACCGTGGTGTCCCCGGACACCGGCCGCGTGCGAGTGGCCGAGCAGTGGGCCGAGCGCCTGGGCGGCGCACCGCTGGCGTTCGTGCACAAGAGCCGCGACATCAACGTGCCAAACCAGGCCGTGGCCAAGCAGGTCGTGGGCCAGGTTGAGGGCCGCGAATGTGTGCTGATCGACGACATGATCGACACCGGCGGCACCATCTCCGGCGCCGTGCAGGTCCTGAAGAACGCCGGCGCCAAGGACGTCATCATCGCCGCCACGCACGCGGTCTTCTCCGACCCGGCGGCCCGCCGCCTGGCCGAGTCCGGTGCCCGCGAGGTCGTGGTCACCAACACGCTGCCGATCCCTGCGGACAAGCAGTTCCCGCAGCTGACCGTGCTGTCCATTGCGCCGCTGATCGCCCGCGCGATCCGCGAAGTGTTCGACGACGGCTCCGTCACGTCGCTGTTCGACGGCCGGGCGTAAGGGGCCTTCCGGCTTTCAGAGCACGGCCTGACTGCCGGCATTATCCCGGCTGAGGCGCGGGTTTACCTGCGAATAGGGTAGTTGCAACCACCCTATTCGCAGGGAACCCCGCCCCTCAGCTGTCGGCATGGCTCCATCCCTACGCAGCAGCGTCCCTGCACAGCCATCTTCCTTGACCCAGCTATCCACACTGCGGTCCGCCCGTGTGGGCTGCGGCCGCACCGGACGCCAACCTATTGGCATGGAGCCAAAAACCCGCATCAGCTATCAACGGCAGGAACTGCTTCCGACACCGTTGATGCCGCGGGCAGCGCTGCACTTCGACTACGAGCCCACAGATGAAGCAATCTTCAAAGAGCGTCAGCGGGAGAAGGCCCTGATGAAGCTGGGGTGGAGCTTCGTCAGGCTTGAGTGGCGGGACCTGTTCATGCCGGGGATCACGCACCGGCGGATACTGGACGCGATGGACCGGGCGGCCAGGATCAACGCCGCCTGAGCCGAAACAACGTCGACGGTGCTGGCGGAGGGAACCCGGCGCATTGCTGCTGACTTTTCGGCGTCATCCGGGGATACTGGGCAATAGCGGTGTGCGCCGTTCACTTGCACTTATCGCCTGGGGGAATAAATGCGTAAGATCAGGCTGATTTTCGGCGTTTTCATGCCGGTGCTGGCGGTGGTCCTGGCCGGGGGAACTGTGGCAGCGCCTTCGCCGGCTGCTGCAACTGAGACACCAAAGGCTCCCACAGTGACGATTGACTCGGAGCCCACGGGAGAATTTCCGGGTCAGCTCCTGGTATCGCCCGGCGAGGATTTCTCGTTGACCGCAACCGCCAGTGGTGGCAGAGGCCCTTACACCTTCACCTGGTCGGGCCCCGACCGGTTCGCTGCGGCCGGACCAACGATTTCGTTGACGGCGACTGCCGCGCATCAGGGCATTTTTCAAGCAACGGTGACCGATGAGGCAGGCCTGACGGGAACTGCCGAATTCCGCGTAGGCGTTCGATTGGAACAGCCCACCATGTCCGTGGTATTGGAGCAGCAAGTCTATGAAACCGGTCAGGGCGTTGATGTAGTCGCAGAGCTGACCACCCCGGTTGGTCCTGCCGTGCTGGACGGCGGCGTGGTGAATTTCTTTGTCACCGAACTAAACGTGACAGGTGGCGCAGACCTGACTGGTATCAATCCAGTCGTTCCGGTCGAAAACGGGCGCGCGGCATTTTCGTTCGCTGCCGGCGGGCCAGCCGACTATCGGGTGACCGCTTACTATGCCGGCACTCCAGCAACATCGTCTGCGTCCGTAGATCCCATCTTTTTTACCGTCACCGCTCCCAATGCACTGCTGGTTGCGCCGAGCAAAGGCACCGTTGACCGGAGGGGGACCGGCCAGCCGGCGGAGTTCACCGTGCATGCCCGGCCCAACGAACTGATTCGGATTGACGTGAACCCGGGTTCGCTGGCCTTGGGGCCGATAACCACGGATGCGGCCGGGACTGCGTCCATCCAAGTGACCGTACCGGCCGGTTTCCCTACGGGGGATCAGACCTTGAGCTTTATCGGGGAACAGTCCGGGCGGACGGGTATGGCTCTGCTCAGGGTAGGTGATAGCGGGCCGACCGTCAGGCTCAGCCCTGGGACCGTTGACCGGGCATTCGGAGGCCAGACCGTGATCGGGGCAGTGAGCGGATTCGCCCCTGAGACGTTACGGGTCTGGTTGGACGGGCGGGAAATCGGTCCGGCCCTGGACCGCCTCCTGGCTCCGGACTTTGAACTGTCGATTCGTGGGGATTTTCCGCTGGGCCAGCACACCGTCAGGGTCGTGGGCATGACCAGCGGGCTTGAAGCGGCTGCAACCTTCGAGGTACTCGATACAGGTCTGCCTGATCCGGTTCCGGGATTGATGGATGTCCGCAAGGACACGCTGTTCTATGACGAGATCGTGTGGATGGTGAACAACGGCATCAGCACCGGTTTCCCTGATGGCAGCTACCGCCCGTACCAGCCGATCAACCGCGATGCGATGGCAGCATTCCTGTACCGTCTGGCAGGCAGCCCGTACTTCGAGCCGCCAGCGGTTCCGCCGTTCGCTGATGTGGAGAGGACGAACCAGTTCTACAAGGAAATCACTTGGCTGGCGGCCGAGGAGATCAGCACCGGCTGGGAGGACGGCACGTTCCGCCCCTACCAGCCGATCAACCGCGATGCGATGGCGGCGTTCCTCTACCGTCTGGCAGGCAGCCCGGACTTCGAGCCGGCGGACCCGGCCCGCTTCTCCGATGTCCCTGTAGGAACCCGGTTCCACAAGGAAATCAACTGGGCAGCGGCGAACGGCATCACCACCGGCTACAGCGACGGATCATTCCATCCGGTGCAGGCGATCGACCGCGAAGCCGTGGCGGCATTCCTCTTCCGGTTCGACCAGCTGCTCGGTCAATAACGACGACGGCGCCCGCTGGCATCGTCGGCTCACCACAACAAGGCTGGCCCCGATCACGAGGATCGGGGGCAGTTCTTAACTTAGTGGCCAAGAGGACACTAGACGAGCTGATCAGCCGTGCACCGTCGACGGCCAATCTCTATATCCAGCAGGGAGTGGCCGAATTCGGCCTCGGCAATGTGGAGGCCAGCATCGCGGATCTGGAAACAGCGGCGGCGCTTTCTCCGCAATTCCCGGTGTCGAGGCGGATCCTGGCCCGCGTCCATGATCGGACCGGGGATCCGGCGGGAGCCGCTGCAGCCCACGCCCGGGCGAGCAGCCGTGGTTAAGGGCAGCCCTTCGGTTCCCGTTCCTGCCGCACTCTGCCAACTGGTAGACTGGTCCGCGATGCCCAGGCGAGGGAGTCGTCGCGTGTCCAATACACCAGACTCCGTTATCGACGCGGCTAGTAACTCTTGTTCGTCTGAACTTATGTTCGGCGCGATCGTCGGTTCCTAGACAAGCGCCAAGGTCCTGTGCAACAACAGACACCATTCGAAGTTCCAGGAGTTAGTCATGGCTGATCAGAAGCTGCAAGCAGAACCCCGCACCACCTTCGGCAAGGGCTCGGCCCGTCAGGCCCGCCGCGCCGGCCAGATCCCCGCCGTCATCTACGGCCACGGCGCAGAGCCGATCCACATCCTGCTGCCGGCCCGTGAGACCGCCCTTGCCGTCCGCCAGGCCAACGCCCTGCTGACTATCGTCGACACCAAGGGCGCGGACCACCTGGCCCTGGTCAAGGACGTCCAGCGCGATCCGGTCAGGCAGATCATCGAGCACGTCGACCTGCTGACCGTCCGCCGCGGTGAGAAGGTCATCGTTGACGTTCCGATCCACGTCGAAGGTGAACTGGCTCCGGGCGCCATCATGATCCAGGAGGAAGTCGTTGTCTCCGTCGAGGCCGAGGCCACGCACCTGCCGGAAGCTCTGACCATCAGCATCGAAGGCCGCACGGCCGGCCAGCACGTCCTGGCTTCGGACATCGAGCTGCCGGCAAACGTCACTCTGCTGGCCGATCCGGAACTGGTGATCGTCAACGTCACCGCGCCGGCCGCCGCCGCTGCTGAAGAAGGCGAAGCTGCCGCTGAGGCTCCGGCCGCCGCCGAAGCCGAGTAATACAACGGTGAGCAACACCTGGCTGGTAGTCGGGCTCGGCAACCCCGGGCCCGGCTACAGCCAAAACCGCCACAATGTGGGCCAGATGGTCCTCGACGAGCTTGCCGGCCGCGTCAGCGGGCACTTCAAAGCCCACAAGTCCCACGCGCAGATCCTCGAGGGCCGTCTGGGCATCGGCGGTCCGCGTGTGGTTCTGGCCAAGCCGCTGACCTACATGAACCTGTCCGGCGGCCCGACGTCGGCCCTGGCCAAGTTCTATGACATCGCCCCGGACCATGTCATCGCGATCCATGACGAGATCGATATCCCCTTCAACACGCTCAAGCTCAAGATCGGCGGGGGAGAAGGCGGCCATAACGGCCTGCGGGACATCAGCAAGGCGCTCGGCACCAAGGACTACCTGCGCGTGCGGGTGGGGGTCGGACGCCCTCCGGGCCGCATGGATACGGCGGACTATGTGCTTAAGGATTTTGCCACAGCGGAGAAAAAGGAGTTGCCCTTCCTCATCGACGATGCCGCCGATGCGGCGGAGCTGGTCATCCGCGAGGGCTTGGTCCATGCCCAGCAGAAGTTCCATTCGCTGAAATCCTGAGCTCCGGCGGACGGTTTCGGCAAAGAATAGTTCGTCATCTAAATTTTGTAAATACCGGATTGGCATTCACAGATATTTTCTGCGTATTATTCATCCAGCCTTTATGGCTCCCATGGCGGGGGCCGACGGTGGGCGGCCTCTGAGACTGGGCCACCCCCATTCCACCGTCGGCCCCCTTCTTTGTGCCCTGAATTGAGTGCCGACTGAACCTTGGCAGTAAAGAGCCCAAGCGAAGGTAAGGCTGCTTGTCAGCGCTGGCGTCCGGGTCTACGATGGCCCAACCGGACGTGGAAAAAGAATTTATTGGGGCATAGCAGCAACACTTTGAGGGGGACAATCGTGTTGATTTTCTCTTTTCGCCTGCCCTTGCCTGTGCGCATTTCCGGTAACTGCGACGGTGGAGCGGCCGCGCAAGGTCAGACATGCCAGGGCCGGATAGGACTGGGCTAAGTCCGGGCCGGACACGATCATGACGGCATGGCCAGCGCCTGTCCATCCAGCCCGGGATGCCCTCTGCGCCTCGATCGGAAAAGAACTGACCGGCAGTGGGGTCGCGGGCGCCGTCCTCGTTGGCCCGTCGGGCACCGGAAAATCGGCCCTCCTCGAGCGGGTGATTGCCAACCTGCCGGAGAGCGTCTGCTGCATCCGGGTACGCGGCAGCGCCGTCGCCGCTGAAACTCCGTTCGGCGTCCTGAGTTTCCTGCTCGCCGGGTGCAGCGATGCCGATCTGCTGCAACCTGCCGCGGTCCTCCGCGCACTCTTCCGCGTACTGGCAGATACTGCCGCCGGACGGACGCTCCTGATTTCCGTGGACAATCTCCGCGGACTCGACCTCGCTTCGGCCGCGGCGCTGGCCCAGCTGGCGCGCACCGGGCATGTCCGGCTCCTGGTTGCCGCCTCCGACTGCTGCAGTTCAGACGCCTGGGGCAGCGCGGAACACTGTGCTCCGGCCCAGGAATTCCTGCGGCTCTGGGCCGACGGGCAGCTGGTCCGGTTCGATCTTGAGCCGCAGCCGCAGCCGCAGCCGCCGCCGCTGCCTTCATCGTTGGAGCCAGATCAGGAATCCAACGTCGCTCCTCCGGCGGAGACGGCGGCTGCACGGCTGCACGGGACCACCCCCGGCCAGGCGCGGATCATCGACATGCTGGCCCTCGCCGTCGAAATGCCCGTGCGCACACTGCGGCAGCTGGCCCCGGTGCAGGAGCTGGATGAGCTCCAGGAACGCGGCTGGCTGCAGTTGGTTCCGGGCCGTCTTCCTCTGATGCGCCTGTCCGATCCGGTACTGCGGGACGCCGTGCGGCTCAGCGTGCCGGCGGGCCGGAGCAGCCAGCTGTGGTCGGAGCTGTCCGCAGTGCTCGCTGCGGACCAAATCCCCGCTGGGGCAGTGCGCGGCATGGCCGCCTGGAGCATCGCCTGCGGGCGGGCGCCTGATCCCGATCTCGCCCGGCACGCCGCCAGGCAGGCCAACGCCGCCGGCTGCCCGGCGGAGGCGGTCCGGTTCGTCCGGGCGGTTCCGCCGCCGTCCCGGCAGGATCCCGGCCTGGCGCTGGAGGCGGCCCGGGCCCTCATGGCTCTGGGCGAACCAGCGGCGGCTGCCGTGAGCATTCGGGAAGCACTGGCCCGCGGCGTTCCCGAGCACGGGCACTGGGTCCGGCTCATGGTCGCCTTGCACCGCGCAGTGCGCTGCCTCCCCGGGCAGGAAGCGGACGCCGGCCGGGTGCTGGACGGGCTCCGCTCCGCGCTGGCCGGGTGGCAGGCGGAGAACAACGACGCCGGCTTGGCAGGCCTGCGCATGCAGGTCGCCGTGGCGGCCGCTGACTATGCGGCCTACCGCGGCTGCTACCGCGAGGTGGAGCAGCACCTCGGGAGTATTGCAGAAGACCACCGGACCGGCGCAGCCGCCCCGTTTGAGGCCACCCGGTTTGAGGCCGCCGCGCTGCTGGCTGAAACGTGGGCGCTCCTGGGCCGTCGGGAGGAGGCAGGCCGGGCTGCCGAGGGTCTGGAGCGGAGCCTTGGAGATGGGGCCGTGCCACCGGAGATGGAGAACCGGGTCCTGGCCTGCGTCGCCCTGGTGCGCTTCCTGTGCGGGGACTGGAACGGAGACGGCATCAGCGCCGTCCCGATGCCGGACGTCCCTACCGGGGACGGTGGCTCCCTGACCACTGGACTGCTGCACGCGGCAGCCGGCCGGTCGACGCCGGCGCTGCAGGCGCTGCTACCCGCCGTCGAACGCCTCAAGGACTGTGACCCCGACGGCCTGCTGCCGCTGGCGCACGCGGCCGCCGCCTGGGCAGCAGGGACCCAGCCGGATACCGCGCAGCAGGTCGGGATGGTACCGGACCTGGCTGGGCCCCAGGATTCCTGGCTGGTGCAGGCAGCCACCGCCTACTTCAGGATCCTGGCCGGCTCCGCGCCGCAGCCCGCCGGCTCCGCGCCGCAGCCCGCCGGCTCCGCGCCGCAGCCCTCCGGCTCCGCGTGGCAGTCCTCGCAGGCCGCGGCCGGATTCGTCCGCCTGGCCGACGCCGCCCGGCACCGCGGACTGGCCGCCGTCGAACCCGTTTTCCTCGCGGCAGCGGCAGCGCAGGGAAGCCAGCCGGCCGCCAGACGGCTGCTGGCTGCCGCCGGCCGCGGCCCCTTTCCGGAAGCCCACGCCGCGTACGCCGTAGGCCTGCTGCACGACAACGGTGCCGCGCTGCTGCGGGCCGCGGAACTCGCGGCAGCGGCCGGTAACAATCTGCTGGCCTGTCAGGCCGCGGCCGCGGCACAGAGCATCGCCGGGGCCCGGCAGGACCGGGCCCTGGCCCGCAGCGCCCGCGCCGCCCTCAGGGCCGGCTACCGCAGCATGAACGGGCAGGGTGCGGACCAGTTGGAAGGGCTCAGCGGGTTCGAGCTCCGGTTGGCTGCCGGAGCGGCGGACGGCCGCAGCAGCGCAGCGCTCGGCCCGGAACTGAACCTGTCGCCGCGGACGGTGGAATGGCATCTGGGGCGGATTTTCGAGAAGCTGCACGTCTCCAGCCGCGCGGAACTGCGCGCGGTGCTGGCCGGCAGCGGCCTGATCAACGGGGCGTAGGGAGGTCACCAACCACGGGCAGGAACCACAAAGCAGGAACCACAAAGGCAGGCGCCGGGGCCTAGGAGCGCCAGGAAGGGGATTGATGGACTCCGGCCGCACCGCATCGGTGGTGGGGCGTGAAGCGGAGGTCCGGAACGTCGTCGAAAGCATCAGCACAACCGGCGGCGCCTTGATCGTCGCGGAGCCGGGTGCGGGCAAAAGCGCCCTGGCGAGGAAGGTGCTGGCGGAACTCGGCGGGAAGGTCCGGCCGCTGTGGGTCTTTGGAAGCCCCGGCCTGCAGCAGCTCCGCTTCGGCGCGCTGGCACCCTATCTTGTCCACGGATCCGCCGGGGACACCGGCTCGGTGCTCGGCGTCATGCGCACCCTGATGGGCCATCTGCGGCGGATCTCGCCCGAGGGCGTCCCGGTCCTGCTGGTGCTCGAGGACGCCCAGGACCTCGACGAGGGAAGCGCGCTGCTGGCGGCGCAGCTGGTCTCCGCCGGCGCCGTCCGGCTGCTGGCCCTCAGCCGTCCCCGGCCGGCGCCGTCGCCGGAGCTGCGGTCGCTGGCCGCCGATGGTCTGGTCGACCGGTTCGACCTGGCTCCGCTGGGCCCACGGCAGGTACGGGAGGCGGCCGAAGCAGTGCTGGGCGGGCGCCTGCTGGGCGGCAGCGCGGAACTGCTGGGCGAGCTGTCGCAGGGGAATCCGCGGTGTCTGCTGGCCCTCCTGGAGTGCGCCCGCCGTACCGGGACGCTGGCGGAGCACGACGGCGTGTGGCTGCTGACCGGCGCACCGGCACCGGACCGCCGGCTGGGGGATGTGGTCCGGCAGCAGCTGGCCGCGTGCACCGCCGACGAGCGCGAAGTGCTGGAGACGGTGGCCCTCGGCGGGCCGCTGCCGCTGGACGCGCTGCTGGCCGCAGTTCCCGCCGAGGCCGTTGATTCGCTGGCGGGCGCAGGACTGCTCACCATTGCGGGCGATCCCGGACGGCTGGTCCGCATTCCGCACCCGCTGTACCGGGAGGTGGTCGGCGGGCGGGTGCCGGCCGGCCGCAGCCGGGACCTGTTCGAACGTCTCATGCCGCACCTCGGGGAGGACCTGCTCGGGGCGGACCCGCCGGCGGACGGACTGCTGGGCGAAGGCCCGGCCCGGCGCGCCGGCTGGGCCCTTGATCTGGGCATTCCGGTGCCCGGCGGCCGCCTCCTCCGGGCGGCCCGGACCGCCAACGCCCGCTTCGATACGGCGCTGGCGCTTCGCGCCGCCGAAGCCGCCGCCGAAGCTGCCGCCGACCCCGCTGCGTCCGGCGCCGCCCGGGTGGAAGCGGCACGGGCATGCCTGCACGCCGGCGACTTCACCCGCGCGCGGGGGCAGTTGGCGGGATTGCTCGGCGGCGGGCCGTCGCCCGCAACCGCAGCGGCGGCTGCGGTGCTGGAGGCACGGCTGGCGCTGCAGAACGGCGGCGGGGCGGCGGAACTGCGGGGTGTCGCCGAAGCCTGGCGGGCCGCCGTCGAACGCTTAGGTGACCCGGGGGGTGCGGCACCG
This sequence comes from Arthrobacter sp. B0427-1-12, assembly GCF_059092905.1. Classification (NCBI taxonomy): domain Bacteria; kingdom Bacillati; phylum Actinomycetota; class Actinomycetes; order Micrococcales; family Micrococcaceae; genus Arthrobacter; species Arthrobacter sp. B0427-1-12. The sequence goes on from NZ_JBNHIC010000015.1 coordinate 73,775, forward strand.
GCGGGCGCCCACCTTCCGGCCGGACCCCGGCTGCTGTCCCTGTACGCAGCTACTGCGGACCAGACGGCTCCGGAGATCGAAGCCGAACTTCGGATCCTGCTGCGGCAGGTGCGGCATTCGCCGGAGGCGGAGCTGGTGGCCAAGACCCTCCTGGGCCACATCCTCACCGTGTCCGGCCGCTGCGAAGCCGGTGCACTGCTGCTCCGCGAGGCGCTTGAGAGCGTGCGGCTTAGGAGGGGGCCGTTGCTGGAGTACTGCGAAACCGTGCTCGGCAGCCTCAGCCGGGCGCTGATCAGGTGCGGCCGGTTCGAGGAGCTCGAGGGCATCCTGGCCGTGTACTCCCGGTCCGGAGTCCGGGCCCGGATCCACTTCGCCGGCCTGGTCGAACTTATCCGGGCGCTCATGGACCTGCAGCGCGGCCAGCTGGGTGACGGCCTGCAGCGGCTCAGCGCCGCCGTCGAAGGCCTGCAGGTCCTGGATCTGGAGCAGGTGCTGCCGCTGGCCCTGGCCATCGGAGCCTATGCCGAGGCGCTGTCCGGAAGCGCGGAGAAGGCGGACGGATACCTGACCCGGGCCGGTTCGCTCAGTTACGGAGCTCCGCCGCAGCTGCAACTGCTGGTGCGCGGCTACGCAGCCGCGGCCCGGATGATCCGGCAGCACTCGACCGGGCAGCACTCGACCGGGCAGGTCGTCCCGCCCGCCGCGGAGCTTGAGGCACTGGCGGCCGAGGCCGGCGGGCGCGGACTGTTCGCCATTGAGGCCGACCTTCGCCTGGCCGCCGTGCGCGTCGGCGACCTGGGCCAGCTGGAGCGGCTGGCCGAGTTGACGCAGCGCTGCGAGGGAGTGCCCGCACGGAAGCTCCACATCATGGCACAGGCGCTGCTGGAGCTCGACGCCGAACCGCTGCTCCGGCTGGGGGACGAACGCTACCTGCGGCTGGCAGCAGCGTGCCTGCAGCGGGCGGAACGCCTGCCCGGAGGGCTGCGCCGGCAGCAGCTTGGCCAGCGGAAGCTGCTCAAGTCGCTGCTGGGCAGCCTGCATCCGGGGCCGGCGGAAACCGAGGATGTAGTCGGCACTGAACCCGGCCCCGGCCCGGCGGCTCCGGCCGCCATCCCGGCAGCTCCGGATACCGCCCCGGCCGCCCCTGATACCGCCCCGGCCGCTCCCGAACCGGCGGACCAAAGACAAAGAGGACCGGCGGCAGGTGAGGCGGGCACTGCGCCGGTTGCCGGCGTCGTACCCGGCGTCCGGCTGACTGACCGGGAGCGGGTCATCGGCACACTGGTGGTCCAGGGCCGCCGCAATGCCGAGATCGCCCGTGAACTGGGCCTGTCCTCCCGTACGGTGGAAGGGCACATCTACCGGCTGTTCAACAAGGTGGGTATTGCGCGGCGGGCGGAGCTGCAGCAGGCGCACCTGGACGGAACCGCGCCGGTTTCGGCGCCCGCAGCGCTGATCGACGGCGAGTCCGGGCCACCGACCTGAGCCGGCACTACCGTGGTCCAACTGAGTATCTGGACCGCGAACCGGCTCCGGCTCCCGTAGGTACTACCCAAGACATGGGTATTGGGCCGAGCCTACGCTGTCCTATAGGGGCATTGGGGAGCAAGTTAGGGTCTTATTCATCATGGACAGCCGCATCTTGGGGCTGCCGCGGACCTCGTCCGAGCACCTGTTCTTGGGGGACAGGGCGGAGGACATTGCAGCGTCGCTCAGGCGCGCAGCCGCGGCAGGAGCAATCATTGTTGGGGACACTGGGTCAGGCAAAACCACACTGGCACAGCATGCGCTGAGGGCGCTGGGCGGCGACGCGTACATCGTCCGCATCCGGGGCAGCGCGGCGATGGCAGCCATTCCGTACGGTGCCATCAACTTCCTGCTGAGCGAAGCCGACGCGCCCGACCTGGACCATCCGCTCCAGGTCCTGCAGACCGTGGCGCACGTGCTGCAGGACAAAGCGGCGGGCCGTTCCGTGGTGCTGTTCGTCGATAACGCGCAGTCGCTGGACCGGATGGCCGCGGCAATGCTGGCACAGCTGGTGGCCATGGGCCGGGCACTGCTGCTGACCTGTTGCGAGGACATCTCCGCGCTGCCCGGCGGACTGGACCGGTTGTGGCAGGACGGGCTGCTGGAGCGGTTTGATATGCCGGGTCTCGGCATCAGGGAAACCGCGGCATGGCTGGCCGCTGCGCTGGCCGGGGAGGGTTCGGCCGGGGACAGCCCGGCCAAGGAGGTGTCGACGGCCGCCGCCCATGCGCTGTGGGCTGCCAGCGGCGGGAATCCGCTGCTGCTGAAGGTGCTGTGCGCTGAGTGGAGCGCCTCAGGCCGGCTTGCCGAAGCCGGCGGCACCTGGGTGCTGACCCGGCGCCCGGCGGTCCGCGGTGCGGGGCTGGCCGCGGTGCTGCCGCCGGCGCTGGCTGACGTGGGCGGGGGACAGCGGCTGCTGGCCGAGGTGCTGGCCTTTACCGGTGCGCTGCCGGTGGCCCCACTGCTGCGGCTGGGACCGGCCGAGGACCTGGACGCACTCCTGCTGCGCGGGCTGGTTCGGTTGGTGCCAGGTGCCCGGCCGGCGGCGCATTTCCCCAGCCGGCTGCTGCGCGAAGTGGTGCGGCGCGCGGTCCCGCCGGAGCGGTCCCGGGAGCTGCTGGCTGCGGTTGGCGCGGCCGGCGGCTGGGAGCTGCTGGCCGGGGACGCAGCCGGGGGCGGGGCGGACGCCCTGCTGGGCACCGCCGGGACGGCGCTGGCGGCGTGGAGTCTGGAGTGCGGGGCCGGACTGGGCCCGCAACACGCGCTCGCCGCTGCCCGGCTGGCCAACCGCTCCCATGACGCGGCAGCCGCCCTCGCCTTCCTGGCCGCGGCGCCGCAGGTGGGTTCGCCGGCCGCGACGGCCGAAGGCTGCCGGGCGGCCCTGGCGCTGGGGGACCATGCGGCGGCCCGCCGGATGCTGGCTGACTATGACGCTGAGACCGGGGCGGACGGTTGCGGCGGTGCGGAGTCCGTCGATCTGGCCATCGTCCGCAGCGAGGTCCTCAGGGCCGAAGACCGGACCGCACCGGATACCGCCAACGTCCTCATCCGCGCCCGCTGGCGGCTGGGCTGCGTTTCACGCGGTGCTGCCGGCTGCGCCGGACCCGGCGCCGAGCGGCTGGACGTCGCCGAAGCTGCGCTGGCGGTCTACCAGGGCAGGTACCGCGAGGTGGACACCGCGGCACTCCTGCCGCTGCTCCACAGCGGGGAACCGGACCTGCGGGACCGGGCCCGGGCCGTGGTTTTCGAGACCTGGGCAGCGATGGGGCGCGAAGCGGACGCGGTGCGTCTCGCCGTCGAACTTCTGGGCCTGCCGGGACTGGCGGACGGCGCGCCCGGGCACCCGGGTGTGGTGTACCCGAGCTTTGGGCAGGGTGGCCTGGAGCCGGCCTTCATCCGCATCTTCTCCTCCCTCAGCGTCCACCGGCTGTGGGACGGCTGCGGCCTGCTGCTGGCGGGGCCCCGTGTGCTGGCCGGGGTGCTGGCGAATCCTGACCTGCTGCCACTCGTGGAGGTGGCCGCGGCGCTGGCCGATGCCGAATCAAATCATCCGGCCCGCGCGCTGCGGCGGCTGCAGCCGGTGCTGAACCAGCTGCGCAGCCACGATTCCCGCAGCCTCCGCCGTGTGGCGGCAGCTGCCGCAGCCTACGCCCACGCCCTGCTGGGGGAGCGGGCAGCGGCGGCAGAACTGCTGCGGGAGGCCGCGCCCGATCCCCGCTTCCGGCCGGCTTGGCGGGCGGACGTCCTGGCGAGCTACTACGCTGCGATGGCTTCGGCCGCTGTGTCCTCTGTCCCGGCGGCCGTGGACCGGCTGCTGGGAAAGGCGCAGGCGGCGCACGACGGCGGCGCCGCGGCGGACGAGCTGCTGTTCCGCAGCGGCGCGGTCCGGCTGGGGGATGCCGGTTCCGTCGCCGGCCTGGCGAAGCTGGCCGCCGGGCTGCAGGGGCCGGCGGCCCGGCTGTGGGAAAGCTATGCCGCCGCAGTGGCGGAGCGGGACGGCGGCGGGCTGCTCGCCGCCGCCGATCTGGCCGCTGCCCAGGGCAACGGGCTGCTGGCCCGGGAGGCGGCCAGGCTGGCACTGACCGCTGCAGGCCGGACCGGGGATGCAGCCGTGATGCGGGCGGCCCAGAAGCACCTCCATGCCCATTGCGAGAACTTCGATTTCGCCCTCGGCGCGCACGGCAGCCGGCCGGGCCTGACGCCGCGGGAGCGTGAAATCGGCGCACTGGCCGCCGCCGGTGCGAGCAACGGGGCGATTGCCGATCGCCTCAATCTGTCGGTGCGGACTGTGGAGGGATACCTGCACCGGATTTACCGGAAGCTCCAGCTCGAGGACCGGCGGATCTTCGCCGGCTCGGCCGCGGGCTGCCACTAAGGCCTCCGGCCATAACCGAATAGCAACACCAGACCAGAGGGGGGACTGGTACCGTGTACAACTCACACCTGCCTGCCGTCGTTGGACGCGCGGACATTATGGAACGGATCGCCGAGAGCCTGTGCGATCCGGAACGCTGCGGGGCGGTGGTGATGGCGCCGGCGGGACTGGGGAAGACCGCCGTGCTGCGCGCGGTCACCGCGGCCTTCGCCGCCGAATTCGACTTCCATTGCACCTCAGCCAGGACGACGGCGGCACTCGGCGTGCCGTACCATGCCCTGGCGCCGTTCCTGGAGGACCTGCCGGCCGGAGCCAACGCCAGCCCGGTGGACGTGCTGCGCTGCGTCACGGGATTCCTCTCCACCCACCTCCGGCTGAGTCAGCAGCAGGCGTACGAATACACGGCTATTCGTGCTTTACGTGCTGACTCAGCGAGGGGTGCTGGGCAGGGCGCAGCTCGGGGCCGGCAGGCCGTCGTCGTTGTTGACGACGCCGACGAGCTCGATCCGGCCAGCGCCGCCGTCGTCACCCAGCTGGCCACCGGCGGAGCCGCCCGGGTGCTGCTGTTTTCCCGCCCGGGGCGGATGGAGGGGACGGAGCTGATGTCGCTGTGGTCCGAGGGGCTGCTGGAGCGGTTCGACCTCGGGCCGCTGGCGCCCGGGCACGTGCACGAGCTGTGCGGGAACGCGCTCGGCGGCACCGTGCTGCCCGGCTCCAGCGCGGTGCTGGGCGCGGCGTCCGGCGGCAATCCGCGGATCCTGCTCGCGCTGATCGAGGAAAGCCGCCGGCTGGACCGGCTGGTGCAGCGCAACGGTGTGTGGCTGCTGGTCGACGCACCGCCGGAGCGCTGCCCGCGGCTGGCGGAGCTGGCCCGGGACGAACTCGCCCGGCTGCACCCGCAGGAGCGGGAGGCAGCGTTCGTGCTGGCGCTTGCCGGGAGTATGAAGCTGTCCGCGCTCCGCCGCCTGGCGGACGGACCGGCGATTGCCGGGCTGGCTGCAGCGGGGCTGATCAGTGTGGACCCGGGGCCGGCCGGCGCCGACCCGGCGGTGCAGCTGACCGGCGTGCTCCAGGCCGGGTCCGTCCGGCAGCTGGCACCGCTGGGGCTGGCGCTGGAATACGGAATCGACCCCTGCCGCCCGGCCGGGCCGGCCGGGGTGCCGCACCTTCCGTACCAGGGCGCTCCGGAAACCCCGTTGCAGATCCGCGACGCCCTGTCACTGCTCCGGGACCAGGACCTGGCGGCTGCGGCCGTCCGGCTGGCCGAGCTGGAGGCAGCCTCGGTGCCGAGCCTGGTCATCTTCGGCGGTACGCTGGCCTTCCTGCGCGCCCTGATCGATTTCCGGCGCGGCTTCATCCGCGAGACCCTGGCCCAGCTGGTGCCCGCCGTCGAGGGGCTGCGCCACGCGGACCCGGAGCACCTGCTGCCCTACGCCGCGGCCGTCGCCGCGGATGCGGCAGCGCTGCTGGGGGACCGGGACGCCGTCGCACATTATTCGGCAGTCTTCGCGGACCTGTCCGCCGAGCTGGACGCCGGACCCCGCGAGCACTCGCTGCTGGCCTGCGCGCATGTGGCCGCAGCCAGCGCCGTTTTCGAGGGCGCGTCCGCGGCGCTGGCCGGGCTGGCCAGGGTCGCGGACCAGCTGGCACGGACCGGGCCGGTGCGTGCGGAAGCCGAGGTTATCGGGCTGCTGCTCAGGCTGGGGGATTCCGGCCGGGTGGACCGGCTGGCGGAGATCACCCGGGGTTGCGAGGGGACCGAGCTGCGGCTGGCGCACGACCATGCCCTGGCCCTGCAGGAGAGGTCCGGTGACGCTCTGGTGCGGGTCGCGGAGGCCGCCGAGGCCGCGGGATACCTGCTGCTGGCGGCGGAGGCTGCGGCCAGCGGCGTCCGGTGCCTGGCCCGGGACGGAGACTTCGTCCGGCGGCGCAACGGAATGAAACTGCTCCAGCGCCTGCTGGAACGGTTGCCGGATGTGGTCACAGCACAGCTGAATGAGACCCACGCCCGGAAGGAACTGACCCACCGCGAGCGGGATGTTGCCGCGCTGGTGGCCAGCGGGGCCGGCAGCCGGGAGATCGCCGCGCGGCTGAGGGTTTCCCTGCGCACGGTGGAGGGGCACATCTACCGGATCTACGAGAAGCTCGGCGTCAGCACCCGCAGCGAACTCGCGGCGGCATACCTGGCCCGGACCCCGGCCCCGGACGGAACGGCAGTCCCCGGCTGACCGCGGCCCTGGAGGCGGGCCCGGCTGCGGGCCCTGACCCAGTTTGCTCAGGTACCTCGACCCGGTTCACGGTTTTTTCGGCGTGTCCGGGAAACACGCCGCAGCGTCTTCGCAGTACCTGAGCAGACTCAGCCGCGAGCGCCTGCCGATGCTGCTGAGTCGCGGGGAGGGGACGCGGGGGTGAGTAGGGATGCGTACGGGTTGAGGGGCCGGGCACGTGGTCGAGGGACAAGTTGCGTGCAGTCCACGCGTGCCGCTCCCGGGGCCGATTCCTAGGCTTCAAGGGTGGAACCGGGCGGAGTCGCCGCCCGGACCGGCACCGACCGGATACCGGCACAGGCACCGCCAGTTGGGGCAACGGGCGGTCCATCAGGAACCACGTCAGGAACCGTGCCGGCCACCCAGAGTCAGAACAATCAAGGGGAGATTCAGATGACGCTGCAAACCACTCGACCGCCGCACACCCACCGCAGCCCGGCACCTGCCGTGCCGGTCACCATCGCACCGACGGCACCCAGTACGACGCCGGCACCGGCCTTCACCTTCGACGTCGCCATCGTGGGCCTGGGCTACGTCGGGCTGCCGACGTCGCTGGCGTTCCGGGAGGCCGGCTACCGGGTGCTGGGCCTGGACGCGAACCCGGCGCGGCTGCAGGTGATCGCCGCCGAAGCCGCGGACCTGGTGCCTTCGGACCGGGAACGTCTGGCCCGGGCCCTCGCCGACCCCGGGTACGCGCTCACCGGTGACGCTGCCCGCCTGCGGGAGGCTGCCGCCGTCGTGATTGCGGTGCCGACGCCGGTGGATCCGTACCTGATCCCGAACCTGGACATCCTGCGGTGCGCCTGCGCCACCGTTGTGGAGAATGCGGTGCCCGGGCAGCTGATCCTGCTGACCTCCACCACGTATGTGGGCACCACCCGGGACCTGCTGGCCGTGCCCCTGGCGGCGCGCGGACTGATCCCGGGCACGGACGTGTTCGTGGCCTTCAGCCCGGAGCGGATCAATCCGGGCAGTGACGACATCGCGCATGAGGACGTGCCGCGCGTGGTCGGCGGGATCACCGAGGCCTGCGGGGAGGCGGCCGCCCTGCTGCTGGGCAAGTACGTCTCGCGGGTGCACCGGGTGCCGTCCGCGGACGCGGCGGAGATGACCAAACTGGTGGAAAACACTTTCCGCGCCGTCAACATCGCACTGGCCAACGAGTTCGCGGACATCTGCCGGGCGCTGCAGCTGGAGGTCATGGAGGTGATCGAGGCGGCCGCCACCAAACCGTACGGCTTCATGAAGTTCACGCCCGGGCCGGGCGTCGGCGGGCACTGCATCCCGTGCGATCCGCACTACCTGCTCTGGCAGATGAAGAAGGAGCGGCTGAGCACGCCGGTGATCGAGCAGTCGATGAACGCGATCGCCGCGCGGCCGGGCCAGGTGGTGGACCGGGTGCGCCGGATCCTCTCCGACCGGGACCGGGCTACGCATGCCGCCCGGGTGCTGGTGGTCGGCGTCGCCTACAAGCCGGACGTGGAGGACCTGCGTGAATCGCCGGCGCTGGAGATCCTCGCCGGGCTCGCGGCGGAGGGGGCCACGGTGGCCTACCACGATCCGCTGTTCCCGGCCCTGACGCTGCATGACGGCACGGTGCTGGCGCATCAGGATGATCCGGCCGCTTTCGCGGCGGATCTGGTCCTGCTGCACACCGCGCACAGTTCGCTGGAGCTGGGCTGGATCGGTCCGGAGCAGGCGGTCCTGGACACCACGTACCGCCTCGGCGGCGAACTGAACGTGCTGCACCTGTAGCACGGGAACTGACTCACGGTTATCAAGGGGAGCAGAGCTGTGAAAACTGTCATTACCGGCGGCGCCGGCTTCATCGGCAGCCATCTGACCGAATACCTGCTGCGGGCGGGGGACGAGGTGGCGGTCATCGACGATCTGTCCACCGGGAACCTGGCCAACCTGGACGGGGTGCGGGGGCACCCGCGGTTCCGCTTCGTGGAGGGCACCATCCTGGACCGCGAGGCGGTCAACGGCCTGGTGGCCGGCGCGGACCGGGTGTTCCACCTGGCCGCGGCGGTGGGGGTCCGCCTGATCGTGGACCATCCGCTGGAAAGCCTGCGCACCAATATCCACGGCACCGAGGTGGTGCTGGACGCCTGCCGCGACGCCGATGCGGCCCTGCTGCTGGCCTCCACCAGCGAGGTCTACGGCAAGAACACCGCGGACCGGCTGCCGGAGGACTCGGACCGGATCCTGGGCTCGCCGCTGCTGTCCCGCTGGACGTACGCGGCGGCCAAGGGCATCGACGAGGCGTTCGCCCACGCCTACTGGCGCGAGTTCGGACTGCGCGTGGCGATCGTCCGGCTGTTCAACACGGTGGGTCCCCGCCAGACGGGCCGGTACGGCATGGTGGTGCCGAACCTGGTGGGGCAGGCGCTGCGCGGGGAACCGCTGACCGTGTTCGGCAACGGACTGCAGTCGCGCTGCTTTTCCTACGTGTCCGACGTCGTTCCCGCCCTGGTGCGGCTGGTCCAGTCGCCTGCCGCGTACGGGCACGCCTTCAATCTGGGCGGCATGACGGAGATTTCGATCCTCAGCCTGGCCGAGCGGGTGGTCCAACTGCTGGACAGCCCCAGCGAGATCACGCTGGTGCCGTACGAACTGGCCTACGGCGAGGGCTACGAGGACATGCGCCGGCGCGTGCCGGACAACACCCGGTCGCGGCACCTGGTCGGCTTCAATCCGGCCACGACCGTGGATGAGATCATCCTGGGCGTGGCCGAGTGGATGCGGGCCACCCTGCCGGCGCGGCCTGCCGCCCGACGGCGGCCTGCGGCCGGACGGCGGCATGCCGCGGCTGCAGCAGCGCTGAGCCGCTAGGAGACCGGATGAACCAGCACCCAGCAACCCACGGCCTCCGGCCCCGGCACCGTGCAGCCGTCCCGCCCGGCCCGTCTGACCGGTTCGGCCCACCTGACCGGTTCGGCCGCTTCGGCCCGGCGTACTGGTGGGGCGCCACCATCCTGGTGATGATCCTGATGGCTACCTTCGCGACCGTCCTGGGGGCGCCGCGGGCCGGGGCGGCCTCGGAAACGGTAGTCAGCCTGACGTTCGACGACGGCAACGCCGACCAGCTTGAGGCCGTCCGGATCCTGGACAGCCACGGCCTGGACGGTACCTTCTTCGTGGTCTCCGGCCTGGTCGGCGCCACGAACTACCTCACCCTGCCGCAGCTGCAGGAAATGGCGGCGAACGGGCACGAGATCGGCGGCCACACCGTCACGCACCCGGACCTGGCGCAGGTCTCCGACGACGAGGTGCGGCGGCAGGTCTGCAATGACCGCGCCAACCTCACCGGATGGGGCTTCAAGGTCACCAGCTTCGCCTATCCCTTCGCCTCGATCATCTCTGAGGCGCGGCAGATCGTCGCCGACTGCGGCTACAACAGCGCCCGCGGCCTCGGTGACATCGCCAGCCGCTTCGCCGAAGTCCAGGGCCTCGATGTCGCGGAGACGGTCCCGCCGGCCAATGCCTTCGAGACCCGGGCACTGGACCAGGTGCAGAACACCTGGACGCTGCAGGACCTGAAGGACGTGGTCACCAACGCCGAAACCACCGGCGGCTGGCTGCAGCTGACCTTCCACAACGTGGACAACAACGGCGGCCCCATCTCGGTGGCACCGGCGGTGCTGAATGAGTTCGCCGGCTGGCTGGCGGCCCGCTCCGCGCAGGGCACCACGGTCCGGACCGTGGACGCGGTCATCGGCGGCGCGGTCAAGCCCGCCGTGCCCGGACCGGCGGTCCAACCCGGACCGGTCAACGGCAACCTGATCCAGAATCCGGGCTTGGAGGAGGCCGGCCCGGACCTGCCGCGCTGCTGGCAGATCGGCCAGTGGGGGGTCAACCAGCCGACCTTCAGCCCGACCTCTCCAGGCCGGACCGGCACCGTGGCCCAGCAGCTGCTGATGGAAAGCTACGCCTCCGGCGACGCGAAGCTGCTGCCCACGCTGGACCTCGGCGGATGCTCGCCGGCGGTCAGCGCCGGCAACACGTATTCGCTGCGCGCCTGGTACAAATCCAGCGGCGCCACGCAGTTCGAGATCTACTACCGGACGGCCCAGGGCGGCTGGACCTACTGGACCTCGAGCCCGTTCTTCGCCGCCGCTGCGGACTGGAGCCAGGCGGAATTTACGACGCCGGGCATTCCGGCGGGTGCCACCGGCCTGAGTTTCGGCCTGAACCTGGTCTCCAACGGCACGCTGGTGACGGACGACTACGAGCTGTATAACTCGGCCGGTGCGCCGCCGCTGGGCGACACGGCGCCTCCTCCGGTGAACCCGCCGGTGGATCCGGGCCCGCCGACCGAGCCGCCGATCGACCCGACGCCGCCGGATCCGCCGGTCGACCCGACGCCGCCGGATCCGCCGGTCGACCCGACACCGACCGGCCCGCCGGTCGAGCCTCCGGTCGAACCTGAGCCGCCCGCGGAACCCGAACCCGAACCCGAGCCGCCGGCGTCGTACCCGGATGTGCCCTCCGGCAGCATGTTCTTCAGCGGGATCATGTGGCTGGCCCAGCAACGGATCACCACCGGGTTCGAGGACGGCACGTTCCGGCCCACCCAGCCGGTCAACCGGGATGCGATGGCGGCGTTCATGTACCGGTTCGCCGGTTCGCCCGCCTTCACGCCGCCGGCGGCCTCGCCGTTCCGCGACGTGGCGACCAGCAACCAGTTCTACAAGGAAATCACCTGGCTGGCGCAGCAGGGCATCACCACCGGGTTCGGCGATGGCACGTTCCGGCCCACCCAGCCGGTGAACCGGGGTGCGATGGCAGCGTTCATGTACCGGTTCGCCGGTTCGCCTCCCTTCACGGTGCCGGCGGCCTCGCCGTTCCGGGATACGGCGACCAGCCATCCGTTCTATCAGGAGATCACCTGGCTGTCCGCCCGGGGCATCACTACCGGCTGGCCGGACGGCACCTTCCGGTACCTGCAGCCGGTCAACCGGGATGCGATGGCGGCGTTCATGTTCCGCTTCAACCAGGCCTTCCCGCGGAACTGAGGGCCGCAGCCCCCTTCCGGTGAGTCAGCAGCAGGTGCTTGAAAGCGCGCGCTTTCAAGCACCTGCTGCTGAGCGAAGCTACGGGGCCGGGAGCGGGGAGGTGCCCTCGCTGAGCAGCCGGGAGAACTCGCCGGCCGGTTGTTCGATGCCGCTGCAGGTCGGAGAGGCGGTCGCCATGGCAGCATCCGGGCCGCAGGCAGCATCGCGGTTCAGCGACCACATGGAGATCCGGCCGATCTCCCGGTCCCGGGCGAAGGCGTTCAGCCCCCGGGCCGCCTCGAGGTCGAAGACATCCCCGGGGACCTCGTTCCGCCCGATCAGCGGGGTCAGCCCGATCTGCCGCCACAGCTGCCGGCCGTCCGGCCCGGCCCCATCGTCCGGCCCGGCCCGGCTATACAGACCCGACAGCTGGGCGTGCGCCGCTTCGGCCGCACGGAGGGAGGCGTCCATCATGCTCTCGCCCTCAGGCCGGAGGGCGCCGTAGTTCATCGTCATCAGGTTCACACCGGCCAGCTCCACGCCGGCCTCCAGCAACTGGGACATCGCAGCCAGGCCCGGACCGGTCAGTCCGTCCGGGGCCGCCGGAAGGGTCACCCAGACCGCCAGGTCGCCGCCGGCGGCCAGGCGTTCGGCCTGCAGCTGTGCCATGGCGCGGGCCCGCCGCTCGCCGCCCGCTTCGTCGGCCAGGTTGTGCGCCTCGATGTCCAGGTCGACAGTCTCGATGCGGTAGCGGTCCAGGACCTGCCGGTAGGCCGCTTCAAGCTGCTCCTGGCCGGTGCACGCGGTGGCGAGTTCGTCGTTCAGGGCCCCACCGAAGGAGACCGCCAGGCTCCCGCCGTCTTCCTGGAACCGGGCGATCCGGGCATCAAGGTCCAGCTGGTCGGCCGCCTCGTCCAGGCTGAAACGCGTTCCCCAGGACGGGGTGCAGGACCGGACCGGGTCCGCGACGATGAAGGACAGGACCGCGCTCTTGCCGCCGGGCGGGGCGCCCCGGACAGCGCCGAGCTCGAACGGATGGGCCGGGGAGAGGGTGACGTCGACGTAGCCGCCGAACCACGGGCGGGGCGGGTTCAGCTCGATCAGCCCCCAGATCAGAACGGCCGCCATGGCGGCGGCACCGGCGGCGGCTCCAGCGCGCCGCCGCCAGGACGAGCCGGCGATCCGCTGCCGGGTTCCGGGAGACTGCCGGCGGTCCTCCTGCGCCACGGTGCCACCTCCTGCCCCCGATTGGTCGAGAAGTTCCTCGAAGCGACATTTGAGTGAAGCCTATTCACGCTCCGGCGCGCCAGTCCAGCACTGTCCCTACCCACACCGCCTGCGTACAACCTGCCCGGCATCCCTGCGGGACTGCGGGCAGGTTGCGTGCACCCTACTCGTGCCGCCCGCCGTCCCGCCGCTTACGCTGGGTCGTATCGATCCGGCGTCGACCCGCTGAAACGTCAAGGGCACGGTGTCGAACCCAGTAGGTCCGGATCGGGAAGGGTCTGGAACAGATGCGTTGTTGCACTGCGGTACGGGGCGCGGGCCGTTGGGGAATGGCCTGCCGTCCCGTGTTGCCAGGCACGGGCGGATCGCGCCCGCGGACGGCTGGAGCCGCTGTGTATCTGGTCCCGCATCCCGTGATGCGGGTGCCCGGTCCGTGGCTGGCAGTGACGGAGTCTCCCCCAGACCCTAGCTCCCCTGCATTGCCTGCCCGGCCGGCGCATCCCACCCATTGCCGGCTTCAAGCAGAGGGGCCGGACAGCGGAGGGGCAGCCGTCTCCGGCCGGAACTGAACCGGCCTGGAGGCGAAGCTGCTGCCGCCGCGGTGGGTCGATACAACTCGCAGTGTTGTTGGGGGAGATTAGTGATGAGTGCAGAAGTTATCGTGCACGGCCGGGGGATTGGGGCCAGGCACGCACGGTTCGTCTGGGCGCCCGCCGCCGAGGTGCGTCCCGCCCAGGAGCGGACGACGCCGTCCGCCGGCTTTGATTTCGATGTCGCCGTGGTGGGCCTGGAGCAGGCGGGGCTGACGACGTCGCTGGCCTTCAGTGCCGCGGGCTGCCGGGTGCTGGGGGTGGCGGAGAGCCCGCAGCGGCTCAAGGCGGTGCGCAGCCTGCGTCACGGACTGGCCGGCGGGAACCGGCGGCGCCTGCGCAGCGGCATGGATCCGTGGCACCCGGTGGATCCGTCGTACGAACTGACGGCGGACCTCGCCCGCGCGGCGGAGGCAGCGGCGGTGATCGTGGCGGTACCGGTCCCGGAGGATGACCGGCTGCTGCCGGACCTGCGGCAGCTGCGCCGGATCTGCGCGGGCGTGGTGCGGCAGGCGGTGGCAGGACAGCTGATCGTGCTGGTCTCGACCACGTATGTCGGGGCCACCCGGGAGCTGCTGGTGGACCCGTTGGCCGCGCGCGGTTTGGCTGCCGGACGGGACGTGTTCGTGGCCTTCAGCCGGGAACTGACGGATCCGGAGGGAACGGGGCCGGGGGAGTGCCGTGAATGCAGCGCGCCGGTGATGCCGCAGCAGGTCCACTGTGTGGTGGGCGGCGCGACGGAGGTGTGCGGCCAGGTCGCCGCGGAGCTGCTGGGCAGGTTGACTTCGCGGTTCTGCCGGGTGGCGACGCCGGAAGCGGCGGAGCGGACCAGCCGCGCCGAGAAGATCCGTGCGGCCGATCTGGGGCTGGCCGGGCCCGGTCTGGGTTCCGGGCCGGCCGGGAACTGAGCCATGCTGCAAAACAAGGCGACGGAACCGGCACCCCGCCGCCGCATCGCAGCGGCGGTTGCCGCCGCCGTCGTCCTCGCCGCCTGCGGCACGGCGGTGCCGGCCGTTCGGCACGTGGCCGCCGCGGGGGAGCGGTACCCCTGGCACACGGACATCGTGGCCACCACGTTCTGGGTGGGGGAGATCTTCGACCCGTCCGCCGCGGACGGCAGCCAGGTCCTGTCCACCTACGATTCGCGCTGGCTGGAAAGCTACGGCGGCTGCGACGGCGTGATGGTCGGCGGGCGGTGCGAGACGGAGCCGCGCGTGCCGTCCAACGGCTACTTCCCGCTGCACACGAGCCCGCGCCAGAACCCGTTCTACCTCGATCTGCCGTACGACGACGTCCATCACCCGGAGGCCTTCGCCCGCCGTGCGGAGGTGGTGCCGTGGGCCGCCGGGACGGATCCGGGCCTGGCCGCGGACCCGGCGTACAGCTACCTGAAGAACCGCTGGGTGCGGCTGAAGAAGGACGGCGCCATCTGCTACGGCCAGATCCAGGACGCCGGTCCGGGAAACTACAACGACGCGGCCTATGTCTTCGGCACGGATGATGCGCGGCCGGCGAATACGAAGTACAACGGCGCCGGGCTGGATGTGTCCCCGGCGCTGAACGGCTGCCTGGGGTTCAGCGAACTCAACGGGCAGAACGACCGCGTGGACTGGCAGTTCGTCGACGAGGCCGACGTCCCGGACGGGCCGTGGCGGCTGATCGTCACGGCCAGCCCTGTGCAGTAGGGCCAGCGCAGTAGTTCTGCCTTTCCACCAGGAGGACATCAATGGAGTTCTGGAGAATCGTCCTGATCGCCGTGCTGGTGCTCGGCGTGAGCAGCATCTTCTGGTCGATCGTCGGTCTGATGCGGTTCACCGGCGAGCAGTTCCGCCGGGGCCGGCGGGCGCGCGTGCCGGGCATTCCCGCACCCGCCGACGTCGCCGTCCTGGTCGCCGCGCACAACGAGGAGCTGGTCATCGCCGACACCATCCGGTCGGCGTCGGCCCTGGTGCCGCTGGAGAACATCCATGTCATCTCCGACATGTCCACGGACCGGACCGCGGAGCTGGCCCGCGCCGCCGGGGTCAATGTGCTGGAACTGGAGCCCAACCGGGGCAAGGCCGGGGCACTGGCCGAGGGCATCCAGCAGTTCGGGCTGTGCCGCCGCTTCCAGGTGGTCCTGCTGCTGGACGCGGACACCCGGCCGTCCCCGGACTACCTGGTCACCGGCCTGCCGCTGTTCGCCGATCCCGGCGTGGCCGCCGTCGCCGGCCGGGCCAAGTCCCTGGTCCGGCCGCACCCGCCCTCCTGGATGGGCCGCTTCCTGGTCGCCTACCGGGAACGGCTGTACGTGGTGGTGCAGACAACGCTGAAGTACGGGCAGGCGGCGCGCGGGGCGAACGTCGTCTCGATCGTGCCCGGATTCGCCAGCATGTACCGGACCACCGCCCTGCCGCAGATCGACATCGTGGCCAAGGGCCTGGTGATCGAGGACTTCAACATGACCTTCGAGCTGCACGCCCGGCAGCTGGGCCGGATCGCCTTCCACCCCGGAGCCGCCGTCGCCTACACCCAGGATCCGGACACCCTGCACGACTACATCCGCCAGGTGCGGCGCTGGACGCTGGGCTTCTGGCAGACGGTGCGCCGGCACAAGTCGCTGCCGGCGGCGTTCCGCACCGTGCTGCTGGTGCATATCTTCGAACTGTTCTCCAGCGGGCTGCTCCTGCTGTTGCTGGTGCCGGTCTTCGCGCTGTCGCTGGCGGCCGGATGGGTGGTGGAGATCGCCGTCGCGGCCGGAGCCGCCGCTGCGGATCCGGCGATCCAGGGCCTGGCCTGGGCCTCCGGAGTGCTGCCGGCGGAGGCTGTGCTGCTGGGCGTCATCCTGCCGGATTTCCTGCTCACCATCATGGCCGCGGTGGCCTCCCGGCGGCCGGTGTACCTGCTGTTCGGGCTGGCTTTCCCACTGGTGCGGATCCTGGATTCGGCCATCTGCCTCAGCCAGTTTCCCAAGGCCTGGCTGGCCAAGTCCACGGGTGTGTGGAAGAGCCCCAGCCGCCGCGTCCAGGCCGCCGGCTCCCACTCTGACGGCGCCCCGGAAAACACCCAGCAAAGCGCCCCCGCCCCCTCCCGCTGACTGCGCGCCAGACGCACGAATAACGGCTCCAACGGACGTGTGCTGCGGTTGCACCGAGGGCTTGTTGCTCGTGTCGGTCCGCAAACGGCAGAAGACGCTGGGATATGTTGAGCCGGAAAACGTGAGTCCGGATCGTCTTCAGTACGCTGTCGTGAGTGCAGCACGATGGACCCGATCCGGACCAAACCGGTCAACAATGCTGTCCGGCGGCGGCCTGTCCGCACCAGTGGTGCGGTTTCCCCGGGAGGGGCCGGCCGCGTCGTGGGTTAGACGGCAGGGAAAGAAGGATCGTGGCTGCAGAAGTGTTCATGCACTATGGCGGGTTCGGCAACAGGCGTGCCCGGTTCGAGTGGGCGCCGGTGAACGGCGGCCCGGCCGGCGCGGCGGAACCCGCGGCAGCCGCTGAGCCGGAGTCCGAATGGATGGCGGACACCGACGGTTTCCTCGACGCAGACGCACCTGCGCTCCGGCCGGACCGGTGCCCCGGCCAGGATCAGTGGCCGCTGGGCGCCTAGGAGACTGCTGAACAAGGGGCGATTTGAAGGGCTGGTGAGGGCGAATTGACGCTCGAACCAGCCCTTCGGCGTTTCTGGGTATGAAGGAG
>NZ_JBNHIC010000016.1:0-83356 GCF_059092905.1 Arthrobacter sp. B0427-1-12
GTGAATCCGTGTATCTGTGCTCGGGGCGGGCGTGGAGGTCCGGGCTGTGGGGGAGCGGTCCTCGCTTCGCTCGGGCTGTTGCCGGCGGCTCCTTCGTCGCCGCCGGTCCTTCGTTTTTTGCTGCTGCCCTGCGGATCATACGCGCCGGCTCCGCGGTGTCCAGCCCCTCCTGCGTCGGGGCCAGGAACGGGGCAACTTTGCCGCACGCGCTTCGCTTCGCTCGCTTATTCCGCGCGGCAAACTTCCCCCGCCCGTGCCCTGCGGGTGGACACCGCTGCGTCCGGCGCATGAGCACTTCGTGCCAGCAGGCAAAAAACAACGGGGAAAGGCAGACGCTGGCCGGTACACCAACCGCTGACCCGCCCCCAATCCTCCGCAAAGGACACACACCATGAACACCAAAGCACTGATCATTCCCGCATCCCGCGCCGAAGCCGTCCGCCTCGAATACATTGACGCCGGGCTGGAGACCCTGCAGGAGCTGGTTGCCGGAAACATCGAAGCGGCCACCTACGGTCGGTGGCACGCCTACCTGAACGAGGAAGGCAAGATCCTCGGGCTGGCCCCGAACGTGCGCGCCACGCACCTGATGATCGAGGCCGGGATACCGTTCCACGACCTGATTGCCGGGACCGCAGTGTTCCTGGGCCACGGCGAGATGGGCGAGGAGACGGACGTGCCCGAAACGCTCGTGCGCATCGCCGAAGACCTCTTCGAGGTTCCGCTGAACGCCTAGCTATTCGGGACTTGCGGTGCCTGCCCTAGAGGGCAGGCACCGCAAGTCCTCAAAACTAGACTCAGATCCGGACGCCGGAACCGGCCGGGACCCTCGAACCCATCACGGAAAGAACGCCCATGACAGAACCGCGCCGCCCCCGGCGATTCCTGAAACTGGAAGACGTCCAGGACATCCTTAACATCTCCGCTTCCCAGGCCTACGCGCTTGTGCGCTCCGGAGAGATTCAGGCACTTCAGTTAGGGGGAAGGGGCATATGGCGTGTGGAAGAGGCAAAGCTGGAGGAGTTCATTGCCGCTGCCTACAGGAAGACCGCAGAGGCCATTGCCGGCGGCATGCCCGAGGATCAGCCCGAAGCCGACTAAAACTCTCAGACCGGTGGACAGGAATCAGCACCAAGGACGTCGAAGGGACACACCCATGGACCCGCCCCCCCCCGGATCGAGGCATCAGGACGCCGCCGAAGCGCTGAGGAGCGAACGCTACTACAGCTCTGCGACCCCGGCAGAAAAGATCGAATTCCTCCAATCCCTAGGCAAGGTTCTCCGGGAAGTCTGCTTCCACCTGGACAAATACAACGTCCTGCCCAAGGACGCCATGGAAGCCTTCCGCCAAGCCGCCGGAACCAGAATGCCGGCCCTCGAGACCAGGGCGGAGTTGATCCTCGCGAACACGCTGCAGCAGAAGATCCAGCAGCTTCGCGAGCAGATAGGCTGGAGACGACGCCATAGACTTACCGGCTGCACTGCTGTAGCCGGAACCAGACCCCTTTTTGCGGAGGGAAAACAAGGAAGGCCTGCCAGGCAACCGGCAGGCCTTCCGGCCTTTAATAGCTTAATGATCACCGGACGCGGTGACTGCCCCGTACTGGTACTTCAACCCGGTGCTCCTTACTGGTCGTCGCAGACCTGCACCACGCGCCAGGTGTCGGAGCCGGAGTCCCTGCGCAGCAGCAGGGTCCGCAGCGCGGAGCCGGCCAGGCGGACCTGGACCATCCAGTATTCGACCTCGATCACGGCCCCGGCGCCCAGGGCTGCCCGGCGCACATGGTTCCACCAGTCCCACCGGCCGAACCAGTGCTTCGGCTCGGCTGCGACCTGCCACACCCGGTCCCGCCAGCGCACCGCCAGCGGGAGCCCGGCGGTGGTGAAGCGCACCTGTACCGGTTCATCCATCGTTTCCGGCCCCAGGGGCGAGGCCGCCGGTACCGCTGCCGTCGTTGTCTCTGCTGTTGCTGCTGTCATGTGTTCGTGTCCTTTCGCCCAGTCCCTGGGCATTGAGCGGATCGGTGCGCCGGGTGACCGCGGACGCCCATACCCAGGTCGCCCGCCGGGCCGGCCCGTCATACCAGGTGACCCGCACCGCCCGGGAGGACCAGGTGAACGCTTCCCCGTCGACCAGCTCGGCACCGGCAGGGAAGCGGATCCACGCCCGCACCGGAATCCCCGGCACGACCGTGGTGGTGGGGTGATGCTCGAAATCCAGTTCCTCGGCGGTCAGCCCGATCGGTTCGGCCCGGCGTGCGTAGCGGGCCTGGATCCTTGCAAGTTCGTCCCGGCCCACACCATAATTAGAACACAACTACGAAAAGATAAAACCGGATTAGAATATGTGGATTTACCGAACGTCAGAGACACAGCCCGGTCCCGGCGGGGGAGCGGTCCAGTTGACGTCCGGTCCGCACGTTCCACCCGCCACGGGTTCCCGGACATACGAAAAATAACCCGAAAACCCCGGAAATAAGCGGTAGAACCCATAGTCATTCAGATGAATGAACACTAGAATGGAAGCACCAGCTCATCCAGACGAACGAAACCGAAACTGATACGAAACGCAGGACTGAACATGACTTCTTCAGACGAATACCGCCCGGTTCTCTACACCAAGCCCGGATGCTTCCCCTGCCGCAAGACGCTGCAGAAGTTCCAGGAAGCCGGCATTGAACCCCGGGTCGAAGACCTCAGCACGAATCCGGCCGCCCTGGAGTACGTCACCGAAGAGCTCGGCTACTCACAGGCGCCCATCGTCATCGTTGGCGATTTCCACTGGTCCGGCCTGGACCTGGACAACATCCAGCGCGCCATCGACTCACTTACCCGGAATTCCGTCCGGTAAACCGGCAGCGGGAACCAGCAGGAAAGGAAAACAGGACCCATGTCCGGTGAAACCACCATTACTGTCATCGGTAACCTCACCGCCGCCCCCGAACCCCATCTGGCCGCTTCCGGCGCCATGGTTGCCAGCTTCACGATCGCCTCCACCCCGCGGACCTTCGACCGCGACGGCAACGAATGGCAGGACGGCGAAACCCTTTTCCTTCGGGCTTCGGTCTGGGGGGAGGCGGCAAAGAACGCCGTCGCCTCCCTGAGCAAAGGAACGCGGGTTGTCGCCCATGGTGTCCTGAAGGTGCGCAGCTACGAAACCAAGAATGGAGAGAAGCGCACCGTCCAGGAACTCGAGATCGAAGAGCTCGGCGTCTCCGTTCGCTACAACCTTGTGACGCCCCATCGCGCCGAGCGCATGCCCCGGGCCGCCGAGGTGCCGGTGCGGATCCATCCGGTGGACGAGCTGGCCATCAGCCCGCGCCCCTACGATGACGACGAGGCCTGGTTCGGGAAAATCGCGAACCCGTCAGGAAACATCACCCCCAGGCCCGAAGATCCCGCCCGTTAGGGGCGGAAGGAGCGTTCATGAGCCGAAGCAAGCCGGCATCATTCACCCCGTACTTCACCGAGGAAGCGGCGGGACAGGTCAGAGCCGCCTTCCTGGCCGCCGGCCGGGCCGAAGGCTATGCCTCCGTCTCCGAACTGATCGAAGCGGCCACCCTGCGGGAGGTACGCCGACTGGCCCGCAAGTACAACGACGGCAGAAAATGGGATCCGGCCCCGCCCGGCTCCCTCCGCCCGGGACAGCGCACACGGGAAGAACAGCGATGACCGAGCAGAGGACGCCGGCCCGAAGGTTCCTCAAACTGACCGACGTGGCCGAGGAGCTGAACATCTCCAAAGCCCAGGCCTGTGCCCTGGTCCGCTCCGGAGACCTTTCCGTGATCCAGATTGGGGGCAGGGGGCAGTGGCGTACCGAGGCCCAAATCCTTGAACAGTACATCGCTGACGCCTATCGCAGGACCAAGGAGAACATCGCCCGCGGCCTGCCAGACGAAGCGCCCGAGGACGAATAGCGAATCATGACGTCACCGAACGCATTTACGCGCAAATAAATCGCCCCTTGCGGCGCTGGCTGCAGCAGAATCCGGACGACACCCAACAATCCTGACCGCCCCGTTCTGCGGCCGCGTGGCCTACATGACAGCGGCACCGTACCGGAGTGCGCCGGCTTCCGGCATAAGATCACCGGTGTGGTGAAGGTAATCGGCATCATCCGGCCGAAGGAAACACAAGAAATCGAAATCGAAGCCAACAGTTACACGGAAGGGCGCGAAGCACTCCTGGCCCAAATCCCCGAAGGCTGGGAACTGCTCTCAGCCATGCCCATCCGGTAACCGTCGGAGTACAGCCAAGGGCTGGAAGCGCCTGAGTATGTCCAGCGGCTGCCCAGCCAACATGGCGGTCCTGCACATGTGCGGCCTCTGGCGTTGGAAACACCTCAAAGGTGCGAGTGATGACGGTACCGGCCATGGTCAGGAGATTCCCCCGTCTCCGGGACCAGCCGGTGCCCACTCATTTAACCCCTCCAGGAACCGTCTGACGTAGGCGCTGTTATCGGCCCATGCCGGTGGCTGACTCTTTAAGGAGCCGGGTAGGGCCCGGAAGATGCGTGTCTAAGGGGTCGGGGCGTTCAGGCGCGTTTATGGTCAATTCATGGATAGGGACCAGGACTGTGAGCTGGAAGGGCAGACCTCGCTCAACGAGTTGCTCGACGAGCCGGTCGGTGTTAATCACATCCAGATGGTTTTGCCGATCTATGTGCAGCTGGGGCCGGGGGAATTCAGGCGTCTGTCCTGACGCGTGGCTGAACAGAATCAGGACCCTCTGACTTAGAGCCGGCAGTTATTCTGCACCATCACAGAGGAGACCTTCGAGAGAGCTGGAACGCGGCATCTACACGCCTCACTTCGAGCAGTCTCGGGCATCGGGGACCACTCCCACTGCTGCCGTCATATGCGCTGTTATCGGCGCTTTGCGGTGAGGCCTGGTGGGCGAAGGATCTAGTGCAGCCCCGCATGGTCAACCACGCAGCCAAACGGTGCTGGAACATCAAACCGGCCGCCGATCCCGACAGGCTGGCCCTGATACCGCAGTAGCAGGTTGCAGTGGCCCATAAACACGGGGGACTGCCCCCGGTTCAGTTGACTCCTGACTTGTGAGGATTCTGTCCTTGCAGGAAGGATGTTCCTGTGCCCAAGCCCTATCCCGTTGAGTTCCGCCGCGATGTCGTCGCCGTCGCCCGCAAGCATGAGACGCCGCTGGCGCAGATCGCCAAGGACTTAGGGAGCTGTCGGTGACGAAGCTGGTTTATTCGTCGCTATCGTTTATTCTCAGGCGCTTATATAGACGTCTACCGTTTTGATGGGGCCATATACGGTCATGATGCATTCGACCAACGACTATGCCCGGACAGACTCCGATAGATGAGGCAAATTCTTGAACGTCCCTTAGCGAACGCAGGCTGCGCAGGTGTTGCGCTCTTTCTGGCGGGATCAACGCATTGGAAGCAAAATCATCAGCCTCTGCTTCCAAGATAGACCCGCCGGCTCCGTCCTCTTTTTGAATGAACAGATCATTGTGAGGATGATGTAGAACATGGCCGAATTCGTGGAAAAGGGTAAACCAAAACTTACCGTCATCCGCTCCGCGTGTGGTCAGGGCAATGACCGGATGCCCGTCAATCCACTGGGTCGCCCCATAGGCACGAATGCCTTTGATCTCGCTTTTGTAGATGAGCCGGATTCCTACTTCGGCAAGCATCTGCGGAAGTAGGGACCCATATTCTTCTGGGGACTTGAGCGACAAGCTGCGAATGTTTGGTAGCAGCTCAAGGAAGGCATCTCTGTCAAAGCGGTTTTCCAGTGGGTCAAGACTGGCGAGCTCGAGCTCTATCAATCGCAGCCATACCTGAACTGCCGCAGAGTCGACAGGGTGTGCGGCGTCCTGGCGAAATGCGGCTAGGGGCTGTGCCCGCGATTTCAGGCCGTCCAGAGAGCCCACCGCAAAGAACCCCATGAGTTGCATGAGTAGAACTCCAGGTCGCCGCATCGTCTCAGTGATGATTTCCATCTGTCGGAGTTCCTTGACAGGGAATAGGGCGGCCACGTCTTTCTCGGCGGCGAGTTCAGCCTCGAGGCCAAGACGGGCGATATCAGCACGATAAGTAGCCTCGTAACTAAGCCAAATCCGCGCAGGAACGCCGGTTACGAGCTCGAGTTTCATGGCAACAGTCTCAGTCAATCGAGCGCCCGCAATCAGCTTACTCACGTGTTTAGGAGATACGTCCAAACGACGTGCCAACTCTGCCTGAGACATACCGTTTTCCTCAAGCCACTCTTCAATGAATTCACCGGTGGGGACGGCATAGTCGGTCTCAGCCGTTGCTAATTCAGTCATTTCATCCTCCCCATTGTCATCCATCGTGGTAATCCTCGATACTTTCAAGCCTAGCCACCAGCCCGTTCGTTCCGCTGCCGTCAAACGTTGCGACGAGCCGCCACCCTCCTTCGAGACTGGCAGCGAACTCTCCCTTGCGATCACCCTTAAGAGGGTGCCAATCACCGGGCCCCTGAAAGAGGTCCTCTATGGAGGCGGCAGATTCGACTTGCTTGATGCGCCGCCTGAGATATTTGACGCAGACCTGACCAAGTAGCTTCGTCGCTTCTCGGTTGTTTGTACATAATTTAGCTACCTCGGGCGTCTGATAGAGCAGCTTCAAGATGCTCCCTCATTACCTATCAGGTAACAGCATGCCACAAGACTTTGTTCCAGACTAGGTAGCGAAACGCCTCCGCACCATGACATTGATGACACCGGATGCCCTAACTCCGCGCTCATAGAACCACTCCCTGCAGTGGCAGTTTCCCCATGGCGCTGCCGTCCCCCAACTTAATACCCCAAAGGTATGCATAGACTCGACTAGGCCGTATCGGCCTAGTCGAGTCTATGTGAGGTAGCTGGACTTCATCGCCCAGCTACCTGCTGGGATACCAAGGTTTCGCCCTCTTGGCGGCGCTAGGCTTCCTCCCCGATGTCTCGCTTGGTCAGGTCCACGCACCCTTTCAAAAGGGTCACGGCCTAGCCGAGCGAGACTCTGCACAATGGCGGCTCCTCGTTGCTAAAGGCCGAGCGATCTATCTCTGTAGCTCCTCATAGACCAATTCACTCAGCATCTTGAGCAGCGCCGCCATTTTCGTCTTGTCGCCCAATGCCTGGAGGCTTAGGTTGTAGTGGCTGTCCATGGAGTTGGTGACTGCGTCGCTGACTGCTTTCTCCAGATGCGGGCTGCTCCCGAAGTGGTTTCGTGAGTTGTTCTGGGCTTGCTTCTGGAGTGTCTCGTTCTTGACGAGTTCGCGCCGCACCCCCTCGACGAAGTGCGCCACGGCGTCTAGTTCCTCACCTTCAAACGGCAGGTTGGCCTGCTGAATGATCTCTTCCCAGGTCGCTAGGACGGGGTCCTTCCCCTGCCCGGTCCCGACATCGGTCGGCGGTTTCAGGAGAGCATCGTCGCCCGATAGCTGCAGCTGCGCTTCGCCCTTATCCTTGAGCGCATACTTCGCCAGCACGACGCCGGAAAGATCCAACGCTACCTTCGCATCATTGACCCGTAGAACCGGCAGGAGGTGCTTGTAGTAGATTGAGCGTTTCTCCAGATCCGTGTCAGCGAAGTCCACGATCTGCGAGAGGAAGTCGTAGGCCCGGACGAATGAGCCGAGGTCTTTGCGGAACAGGTCCAGCTCGTCCTGCGCTGCCTTGTTGTCAGTGGCCACCGCGGTACTGTGCCGGGTGTTGAATCGGGACTTCGCGGGCGCGACCCAACCGGAGAGCGCATTATTGCCAGCTTCCAACACATAGGACTGAACGAGGCCGTCCACCTCGGACTCCGTGTAGATCTGTGCCGCATCAAGCTTGTTTTGAAGGTCGTGGACCACATTCGGGTCTGAGACGTCTTCCAGCGCTGCTTCACGGAAGTAAGGCTGGAAAGCCGCTAGGATCTCGTCCGGGTCGTTGACGAAGTCCAGCACGAACGTCTGGTCTTTACCGACAGCGGTGCGGTTCAGGCGGGAGAGCGTCTGAACTGCCGAGACCCCGGAGAGCTTCTTGTCCACGTACATCGCGACTAGCAGCGGCTGGTCAAACCCTGTCTGGAACTTGTTGGCCACCAGCATGATCTTGTACTCGTCGGTCGAGAAGGCCTCTGGCAGGGTGCGGCCTTTCAGCCCCGGATTCATGTTGATCTCGTTGAAGGTCTCGGGACCGGACTCGTCATCGTTCACGTCTCCGGAGAAGGCAACCAGAGTGCCCAAGCCGGAGTAGCCGGCGTCTTGAATGTACTTGTCGATAGCAAGCTTGTACCGAACGGCTTCCTTGCGGGAGCCCGTGACCACCATGGCCTTTGCCTTGCCGTCCAGGCGCCAGGCGACGTTGGCACGAAAGTGCTCCACGATCACCTGGACCTTCTGGCTGATGTTGTACGGGTGCAGCTTTACCCAGTTCATCAGCGACTTCAGCGCCTCAGACTTCTCCACCTTGGAGTCCTCGGAGTCGTATTCGCGGCCGTCATGTGCCAACCGGTAGGCCACCTTGTAGCTGGTGTAGTTCTGCAGCACGTCCAGGATGAAGCGCTCCTCGATGGCCTGCTGCATGGAGTACAGGTGGAAGGGTTGCGGCAGCCCGTCCGGACCCTTGCGGCCAAACAACTCCAGCGTCTTGGCCTTCGGCGTGGCGGTGAAGGCGAAGTAGCTGATGTTCTTCGCGTCTGCGCGTTCGGCCATTTCGGCGGCCAGGTAAGCTTCGATGTCGAAGTCTCCGCCGTCGTTAACATCCGCCAGTTCCTCCGCAGACAGGACTTTCTTCAGTTTGTTCGCAGTTGAACCGGTCTGGGAGGAGTGTGCCTCGTCCGCAATGATCGCGAAGTTCCGACCCTTCAGAGCCTGGAATTCGGCGATGGCCTTCAATGCGTACGGGAAGGTTTGGATAGTGACGATGATAATCGGCGTCCGTGCCACCAGAGCCGCGGTGAGTTCCGCGGACTTGGAGCCCGCGTTTCCTCGGATAGGCACTACGACGCCGGATTTGTGCTCGATCTGGTAGATCGCGTCCTGCAGCTGGGCGTCCAGGACAGTCCGGTCCGTCACGACGATCACCGAGTCGAAAAGCTTCTCATCGTCCGGACCGTGCAGGGAGCTGAGCTGATGCGCAGTCCAAGCAATGGAATTGGTCTTGCCAGAGCCGGCGGAGTGCTGCACGAGGTAGCGGTGGCCTGGCCCTTCCACCCTTGTGGCACCGATGAGCTTGTTGACCACGTCCCACTGATGATAACGGGGGAACAGCAAGGATTTGCTGACCTCACGCTCACCGGTGACAGGGTTGGTCTTGTCACTGACTTGAAGGTGTAGGAACTTGCCGATGATGTTCAGCCAGGAGTCTCGCTGCAGCACCTGTTCCCAAAGGTAGCTGGTTGCTGACCCCTTCGGGTTGACAGGGTTGCCGGCCCGGCCGTTGTCGCCAAGGTTGAAGGGCAGGAAATAGGTGTCCTTGCCCTTGAGCTCGGTGGTCATCTGAATTTCGTCGTTGCTGACAGCGAAGTGCACGAGGGCACGGCGGCCGAAGGACAGTAACGGCTCATCTTTGTTCTTACCGTTGCGGGGCAGTCGGTCCTTGCGGTACTGCTCGACGGCGTCGTTGATGTTCTGCGTGAAGTCCGTCTTGAGCTCGATTGTGGCCACAGGCAGGCCGTTGACGAACAGGACTAGATCGATGCTCTTCAAGGTATCCACAGTGGAGTAGTGGACCTGACGGATTACCCGTAGGCGAACCTTTCCATAACGCTCCAGTGTCACTGGATTCAGCCCCATGGCAGGCTTGAACTGGCACATCTCAAACTTCGCGGCGACGTCCTTGAAGCCGGTGCGCAGGACAGAGAGCATGCCTGCTTCCTTGGTCGCAGGCTTGTCCAGGACCTTGCAGAGCCGGTCCAGTAGCATCGACTTCGCCGCTGTGTGCTCGGCCGGTGAATCCCAGGGCTTGAGGACCTTGGCCAGCTGATCCGGCTGGGTGTCCCCAAGCCAGGCAAAGACATCCTCGGGGACAAGGGCTCGTGTGGCATCGTAGAGCTCACCGGCTTTGCGGTGCGGCTCGTAGATCCAGCCCTCGGCGGCGAGAGCCCGACAGATCTCTTCCTCAAAGGTCACTTCATTGTGTTGTGCCATATGGTCCCCCGAAAATAACTGTCGAATAAGTCTTTATCCAGCTTCTTCACGGCATGAGCGATGCCAGCCGTTGATGATCAATGAAGCCATGCCACTATGGCACTGTCATGGTTCGGTAACTCCTACTCGAACATCAATTTTGCCCGTGACAGCAGCGGAGATCAGTGCGGCACGTCGCTCATGTAAGAGTGCTACAGCTTCCTTCGATCGTCGCGTCAAGGTATCGATTCGGCCGGTAGCCGTATCGAGATGGTCGACGATGAGCAGCTGTTCCTCTTTTGGCGGGGCCACGAGGCGAAGTTCGATTAGTTTGCTTGCTTTGATCCCTAATGCAGTTGACCCTGTGGCCCGGGCCTCAAGCTGGCACTGAAAGTACGGCGAATTCATCGCATAAGCGGCGAAATCCGGGACCAACTCGTTCTTGGGCCGGAATTTGACCACTCGTTGGGCAAGGGCGATGTTTGGATCGTCCACTAGGGCGACATTCCCAAGCGGTGCCTCCATTGTCATCAGGATGTCACCGACAGCGGGCAGTCCCCGGCTCATGACTGTCTCATAATCCTCTGTCGCGATGTACTCGGCAGACGCTGAGTAATCGATAAAGCCTTTCTTTACATTCTTAGCAGTAACCAAGAAGATTCCATGATCGGTCTTCTGCGGAGTAGCGCCGCGGTAATCTACCCGGCCAGTCATGAAGTGGCACATTGGCTTCTCGGCCCAATGTACTGGAACCTCGCCGAGCCACGGGATGTTTGAGGGCTTGGTGGGGGCACACGGGTCGAGGCCTTTGGTGACGGCATGCGTAATGATGGCCTGGCGCTTCTCGGCGAGCAGGTCGATGAGAAGCTCCTGCTTGGCAATGAGGCCGTCTATTTGGGCAGTTTCATGGTCGAGGAACTTAGCTATCTGTGCTTGAACTTCGACGTCCGGGAACGGACGACGAATATTTGCGATGAAGTCCCAATTCGCGCGAGGCATCTTGGATCCAAAAGTTGAACCATTAACTAAGGTTATGAACTCTTGGCTTAGCGTTACGTAGTTTAGAAACTTCGGATTGGTTTTGGACGTCGGGCGCATAACGAAAAAATCACCGACTGCTTCGCCCGATCGGTCTGCTATCCAAGACTTGGCAAGATATGGTCTCAGCTTGCCGAAGAGAACGTCTCCTCGTTTAAACCTCACGCCGTCAGCGACAAACTCCGTTTCGGACTCGACAAATCGGCCGGTCCAACTTTCGATGTTCTCCAGGGCGACTGGATGGGTTTGTTCATCTGCGCGGTCACTGACGAGGCCGACAAAGGTCTTGATACGAGCGACTTCCCAGTCGATCGGTACTTCCGGAAGCCAATCAATCCCAGAACCTTTATATTCCGGGTAGGGCTGGAGCCTCGTCATTTTTCGACCTCGGCTAGCAGAGTAGTGATTTCGGAGATGAGCCTGTTGAGATCAGAGTCGATCTCGTCCAGCGATCTGGGTGCCACGTACTTGAAAAAATGCCGGGTGAAAGGGATCTCGTAGCCGACTCTGATTTTTGACTGGTCGAGCCAGGCATCGGGCACATGGGGGAGGACTTCCCGTTCGAAGTACTTCTGGATGTCCTCACCCAGGGGGACGTTTTCGGTGTCGCGAAGGTCCGTGTCGGCTTCGGGTGTCCCTTTCGGTCCTTTGCAGATGTCGGCGGTCTCGTCACGTTTGGAGAGTCCGGTGATTACGGCCTTCAGGAGCGGGGCAGCAGGTTTGAGGCCGACCTTGGCGAGCACCGACTTGAGGATCTTGAGGAAGGCTTCTCGGTTCTTGTGGATTTCAATAGGCTCGATCACAGCGGATCGGAGTGCTTTCTCCAGAAGCTGCCGGTCGTCGTCAGGCATTTTCTCGACTAACTTCTGCGACAGTACGGCGTCGATCCGATCTGGCGCGAACGCGAAGTTGAGTTTGAGCGGGCGCTCCACAGTGATGGTGGAGTAGCCGAAATCGCGGTTGTTGAAGATTTTGGACGTGTCGCCGTCGTCCTCAAAGGCCCCGTATAGGCTGACGATCTTGGCGATGTCTTTCGGGCCGAGCTCTTTGCGTTTGGAGCCGAGGCTCTTGCGCATCTTCTGAAAGAAGTCGACACCGTTTATGAGCTGGATCTTGCCGACTCGCTCCGGGTGCTTCGCTTTCTTGCTGTTTGAGAGGATCCAGATGTAGGTGGCGATGCCGGTGTTGTAGAACATGTCGGTGGGGAGGGCGATTACGGCCTCCACGAAGTCGTTCTCGATCAGATATCTGCGGATCTCCGACTCCCCGGAGCCCGCGCCGCCGGTGAACAGGGGTGAGCCGTTCAGGACGATGCCGATGCGTGAGCCGCCGTCCTGTGCCGGGCGCATCTTGCGCACGAGATGGAGCAGGAACAGTAGTGATCCGTCACTGACCCGGGGGAGGCCCGGGCCGAAGCGACCGTCGAAGCCGTGGAGCTCATGCTCTTTCTGGATCTGCGGCTGGATCTTCTTCCATTCCACGCCGAACGGCGGGTTGGAGAGCATGAAGTCGAACTGCTGGCCGATGTTCTGATCGTTGGCGAGGGTATCGCCGACGGAGATCTTGGAGATGTCCTGGCCCTTGATCAGCAGGTCCGACTTGCAGATGGCGTAGGACTCGTCGTTGATTTCCTGGCCATAAGCGACTAGGGAGGCGCTTGGGTTGAGCGAGTGGAGGTGTTCCTGGGCGACGGTGAGCATGCCGCCGGTCCCGGCGGTGGGGTCGTAGATGCTGCGGACGATGCCCTCTTTGGTGAGGACGTCGTCGTCGTAGTTCAGCAGTAGTTGGACCATGAGCTGGATGACCTCGCGTGGGGTGAAGTGCTCACCGGCGGTTTCGTTGGAGGCTTCAGCGAAGCGGCGGATGAGTTCCTCGAACATGAGGCCCATTTCGATGTTGCTGATGGTTTCCGGGTGGAGATCGATCGCCGCGAAGTCCTTGGTGACGTGGTAGAGCAGGTCCGCGCTGTCCAGCTTCTCGAGCGTCTTGTAGAACTCGAAGCGCTCGAAAATATCCCTGGTGTTCTCCGAGAAGCCCTGCACGTAGTTGAGGATGTTTGCCTTGATGTTCGTGGGGTCATCGAGCAGCTTGGCGAAACTGAACTTGGAGGTATTGAAGAAGCTGTGACCAGACGCCTTCTGTAGGAAGGTATCCAGCGGGATGTTCAGATCTTTCTTCGCTTCCTGCTCGGCGAGGACGGCATTTTTCGTGGCGTCCAGGACGCAGTCCAGGCGACGGAGGATAGTGAACGGGAGGATCACCGAGCCATACTGCGCCGGTTTGTAGGTGCCGCGCAAAATATTCGCGATGCTCCACACTAGGTTGGCATTGTTGTTGTCGGCCACTGCTCCCACTTCCTTGCTGCACACAGCGGGGTGACATGCGGCCGTGGCTGTCCAGTCCAGCGCAGGATCCTCATTTGCTGTGCAGCGTTCATCGCTCTCGCACGTACTTGCCTTGAATTGTATGGGGGAGGGAGGACAGCCACTGAAACGATAATTACGAGCCAAATCCAAAGGACAACCGAGCTGCTCATGCACAGCCATACCTGCATCAACGAAATACCTCCATAGTCAGCGAAACCCAAGGCTCACGTAGAACCCGATGGCGACAGCTTCTGGTTATGAAGGCCTACGATGCATTGTCAAAAACGGTGGATACCGGTGGAGATTTTTGTGTCTCCCTCAGGTGAGTTCTCGATGGTCCTTACAGGTGTCAGAACCGGGCGCCGAAAACTACGTGTCATGTTGTCGTCTTGGGACGGTTTCTGCGCGGGCAGTCTGGCCGCGGCAGTCCTCTCGGGCAGTGACCGAGGATCAGTCCCACGAACCTTTCGGTCCGCTCCGAAACACGGATTTCTGTCTTTCTGTATTTCTGTGAATCTGTGGGCTTTCTGGTGCAGTGCTCAGGCGGCTATGGCGCAGTCGGCAGTGTGCGTGTCGGGCTTCGAAGACGTGGGCATGTGGGTGAGATCATGGTGAGTCAGAATCAGAAGGAAGGGTGCCGTTGCCTGACAGCCGCCACAAGTATCTTTACGAGCGCCTCGGAGATCACGACTTCCAGCAACTCGTCGCTGCCCTGCTCACTGAGCGTTTCCCTGATTTCGTGCCGCTTCCGCTTCGACAGGCCGATGGAGGGCGCGACGGTGTTCGCATCTCACCTGAGCGCCTACTGATTTACCAGGTCAAGTGGTCCGTAACAGGTAACGAGAAAGACCCGGTGTCTTGGCTGGACGCAACAATCACCCAGGAAGCCGAGAAGATCCATCGTTTCGCATCGGAGGGCGCGAAGAAGTACATCATCGTCACGAACGTTCCGAGTACAGGACGACGGGAGACGGGGACCTTCGACAAGCTCAACGAGAAGCTTGAGAGGCATTCAAAAGACTTCGGCATCGAAATGAGCGCTCTTTGGCGTGAGGCCCTCAACTCCATGGTTGATGCGGCGCCAAACGAGCTTAAGTGGGCCTATGCCGACATGCTCGCGGGGTGGGACCTCGTTCGGTATCTCATTAGCGAAGACGCGGAATCCCGACGGGACTCCGGTCTCCGCGACCTTCTGGGCAAAGTCGCTGCCGCGCAATGGGACGAGGACGAAAGCATCAAGTTCAGCCAAGTCGAATTGGACCGCGAACGTCTGTCCGACCTGTTCGTGGATGTGCCGGCAGAGCGAATCCACCTGCCTCGTCGGGCACATGGGCTCGCTTGGGATGCCACCAGGCTCGGCGGTGCCGCAGCCTACCTCACCGGAACGTCACCGTATCCTTTCACGCTCGTCAGAGGAGCACCTGGACAAGGGAAGTCCACACTTGGCCAGTTCGTCTGCCAATCCTTTCGCGCTGCTTTCATGCCCAAGGGCGCATCACCTACCGATCTTCCCGTGATCAAGAATCCCCGGTTTCCGCTGCGATTCGACCTCGATGACTATGCGGCATGGATGCAGGGATTCGATGTCTTCGATCAGTCGGAGGCTACCAAGGTCAAGAAGGGCAAGAAGCGGGCAGCGGCGGAGGCGAGCATCGAGTGCTTCCTGGCCGAACTGATGTCACACCTCAGCGGGAACAATTCGGTGAGTGCCTCCGATGTCCAGGAAATCTTCGACCGCGTGCCGAGTTTGGTCGTGCTCGACGGACTGGACGAGGTCGGTAGCGTTGCCGCACGCAAGAGGGTCGTTCGCGAGATCGGACTGTTTTGTTCTCGCGGGAAGTCATATGCGGTTGCCCCCAAGGTCGTTGTTACCTCGCGCCCTAACTCTGCGGGCCTTCCGGAGCCCGACCCGGACATGTTCGAGGTCATCTCGCTCATCCCTATGGACGCGGCCTTGCGCGATCAGTACCTCCGCAAGTGGTGCAGCGTGCACAACGTCCGAGGGAACGACAGCCGGACCCTGCGCCGGAACTTTAATGAGAAAACCCGTGAGCCGTATATCGGGGAACTCGCAGCGAATCCGATGCAGCTGACGATTTTGTTGTTCCTGCTCCGGCAGCACGGCGACGCCACTCCGAGCCAGCGCACGGAACTCTATGACGCATACATGGCCATGCTGTTGGCCCGGGAGGCGAATAAGCATCCCGAGTCTGTCCGGAAACATCGGGCGGAACTCATGGAAATCATTCCGTTCCTTGGCTGGTACCTCCAGTCCAGGGCTGAAGAGCACGGCCACAGCGGACGAATGACAGATGCCGAAGTCACGGCTGCCATGAAGCACTTCCAGAAGACCTACGGCAAACCCGAAAACGTTGTTGATGAGCTTTTTGAGGCTGCCACCGATCGGTTGTGGGCGCTCACCAGCAAGGAGGAGGGACACTTCGAGTTCGAGGTGCTGTCGCTTCGCGAGTACTTCGCGGCTCGGTACCTGTACACGTATGCAGGCGAGGGCGACCACCGGTTCGACCGCACGCTGGTGCTCCGGGAACTGCTCCGCAGGCCTTACTGGCTCAATACCACCCGCTTCTATGGCGGCAATGCTGCCGGCGCTGACATCTACGCGATGCAGGCAGGAATCATGCATGAGCTCGTTGCCAACTCGTCGAAGCAGGTTCGCGTAGCGGCGTGGAGCCTCATAACCGATGGGGTGTTCAACAGCCGGCCAATAGAGGCAGCCGCCATTGTCGACGCATTGACCGACGACCTCGGTGGGCGTCTGCTCCTTTCAGCACTTGACGGTAAAGAGATCACGGCATTGCCGGAGACCGGCCACGCCGGCGCGGCATGGCAGCGTCTCACAGCATCCATCGCTGGAAGCCCTGAGGATCCCAATAATCACGTACGGGTGCGTGTGCTTCGCGAGCTGCTTGGGCAACGACGCCAGTTTGCAACCTGGTGGGTCGAACGGCTGAAAGAAGCAGTGGGCAAGGACCATGAGATCGCGTGGCTGAAGATCGGGGCGGCTGGTGAGGTCGCCGCCGGCGAGATCATCGACATCCCCGGCCTGTCCGCGGAAAACGGCCAGCGCGCACAGCTGATCCTCAACACCGGTGCTGTCCCGAAGGAAGGCAGCAACCTTGAAACCCAACTCATCCAAGCGGTCCTTAACGGGCTGTGCTGCCAGACGACTTCAGTCCGCTCAGAACCCGCCCGCATCGCGGTTGCGCTTAACCCCGCGGACTTCTATTCCTTCGACGGAAGCACGCCGCCCCGCACCGTAGACACCTCGCCGGACCGCCGTTCACAGGCTATCCAGCACCTCCGTAAGTCCGGATCTCCTTATGCCCGCATCGCAGGACTTCGACGCTTCCGACGGGGCGAGAAGGGAAGCACCTTCCCCTGGGCAAACACCTCCGCGGCACTCTTCGAACATGCCGGCCGCTGCTGGCTCGTCACAGAGCTGGCCGTCATCGGTGCCGCCTCGCCTCTTCAAAACGGATACAAACTGGCGCCAGGTACCGAAGCACTGGGACCGGCCAGTCACCCAGCAACACTCATTGCGGAAACACGAGCCAACCGAAACAACGTCACATGGTGGCGCGACCGACTTAAGGCCTGCGATGACGAACTGTCGAACGCCGAATGGGCGTTCGCGTTGTGGGGAGTCGCGGAAGGCCCCGTGATCGATGAGCTGTTGCCAGAGCTTGAGCACGTCCTCAACCGTCTGCCAGCCCGATTGCAGGCCGTCGTCCGCAGCGCCGCCCTCCGCCTCGGTGAATCTGGCCTCCTGGCGCGACGAGAAGTCACTGCCGTAGCCACTAGCATTTTGGTGTCTGGATTACTAGCTGCCCGTTATTCTTCCAAAGAAGCATCTAGAAATAGTGCAAATGCATCGTCCATCCCCGCTGCCAAACAGCCGGAACCGCTTGCAGTTGTCGCCCGCAGGGAAAAATGGCTCAAGGTTGATCAGACCGCGACATACCGATAGCCGCTGATGATCGCTGGTTGACCGTCGTGTTGATGATTACTCGGTTTAGCCGCACCGTCTCGTAAAGCCGCGACCAAGACA
Organism: Arthrobacter sp. B0427-1-12; assembly: GCF_059092905.1. Classification (NCBI taxonomy): domain Bacteria; kingdom Bacillati; phylum Actinomycetota; class Actinomycetes; order Micrococcales; family Micrococcaceae; genus Arthrobacter; species Arthrobacter sp. B0427-1-12. The sequence goes on from NZ_JBNHIC010000016.1 coordinate 17,568, forward strand.
ACGCCCTCACGCTTGTTCTGGGCGGGATGATTGGGGCCAGACGTGTAACTTTTGTCGATAATGGCGGGGTTTTGCATCGGTATTCGGCGGGAGCATAACCCGGCGTGCACAGCAGGGAGGTCGAACGCCGGTCGTTGACGGTTCAGAACACTGCTTGCTTATACCAACGTTCTACAGGCCACGGAGGAGGAGCCGCTGAATCTTTCCACCTGGAGGGGGTGTGAAAACTAACTAAGGACCGGGAACCGTCTCCTTCGATTGGATGTTCAATGACTTCCAGAGCGACGGAAGCATGCGGGACCGACAGCGCCTCCGACATTCTTCGACTTGGAATCTCGAAGGCCAGCCTATGGCTATTGGCAAGCACCTCGTGGTTGATCTCCACGATTTCACCGGCCGTCAGATCTCCGAGCCAATGCGGTAGGGGAGGATGCTTGAACATTGCCAACAGGGCATCTGGCGCCAATGGGAAGAGCATCACCCACGCATCGGCGACACCCGTCCTCACAGCCCGCGAAGTGTCGGGCCCGCCGATAGGCACAACTGGTTCATCGCAGGTTAGGAGCAGGCGCGGTGTCCGGTAGATCACCCAATGTCGCCTAAAGAGCTCTTCGGCTACCGGCAGGGCAGCCAGGAACGACTGTGAGACGGCGGCCGCTGTTTGCTGCTCGATGCGGACAGAGCCATCGCGAACGCCAGCAATGTACTCCTTCACCTCCGACATTCGTTCTTGGCTAGGAGGCAGCCCGTCTTCCCCGATCAACGCGCCAAGCTTCTCGTCGCTGATGTCGCCATACTGCAGGAGAAAGGACTCCCGAACGATCGCATGGCTCCGTTCCCTGGAGTCAGTCCCCCTAACGTGCTGGAAACCCAGAAAAACCGCCAGATTGTCCTTGGGGGATGGATCTGTGCCAGCCAAGCCGTGCTGCAGCACCTCGTCGATCGCTTGCTTGCCCAAGGCTTCGATCTCCGATAGCTGTGTCTCTGCGAATAGAGGAGGCACCACTGCCGGATCCAGATCTTCTGAGGCCATGCTGTAGAAGTCTGTAATCCGAGCAGCCTTTTCTGCAGCTGACGTCCAGGAGAGACCTTCATCCACTTTGGTGATGCGGAGTTGTTTGTTTTCCGTCCATCTCCGCAGATACGAGGCGGGAACAACATGATGCTTCCTTGGCGCGGTCTTTTCATTCTTGCGTGCCTTCGCCACGAGCGCCTGTATCTCAGGGGCGTCCACGTCCTCCTGCGCGTTGCCGAATGATGCTTCCCGCCTCTTGGCGTCCTCCTTCGCGGCAGCGATCAGTCTCTCCAACTCCGAAGTCGCTGGTACAGGTTTGCCTCGCCGGCGCGAACTCATTTTCCCGTGCCCCCGTCGTCGGCAGGAGTGCGCTGCACGATGCGGTACACCGTGCTGCGGGCGACCTTGAAGAGCTCGGCGATTTCGGCGGTGGTGTGCTGTCCTCCCTTATATAGGGAGACGAGGTGGGCTTCCTGGCTCCTGGTGAGTTTGGGCTGTTTGCCGCGCAGGCGGCCCTTGGCTTTGGCGACCTGCATGCCTTCGCGGGTGCGGGCCCGGATGAGGTCGGATTCGAATTCGGCGACCATGGCCAGGACGTTGAAGAGCAGCCGGCCGACCGGGTCGGTGGGGTCGTGGACGGATCCGCCGATGCTTAGCTTCACTTTTTTCCTGGTGAGCTCTTCGACGATGTCGCGGGCGTCGGGCAGGGAGCGGGCGAGCCGGTCGAGCTTGGTGATGACCAGGGTGTCGCCGGCGCGGACGGCGGCCAGGGCCTCGCGCAGGCCGGGCCGGTCGCGGGTGGTTCCGGTCATTCCATGGTCGGTATAGATCCTGTCTGCCGGTACGCCGAGGGCGGCGAGTCCGTTCTTCTGGGCGGTGAGGTCCTGCTCGTTGGTCGAGACGCGGGCGTAGCCGACGATGTGGGCGGTCATGGAGGTAACTGTAGCGGTTAGGGTACCTTCACCGGGCTTTTTTGCGGGCGGGATATATGCGAATCCGAAGTTCCAGTATTTATATGAGATTTTTTCTGCCGAGGGGAGGGGTCTGGGGTGTCGCGGTGAAGGACCGGCTTATGCGGCAAGGGTTGGAAGATGCTCTTGGGCCAATTCCAATAGTGCCGATGCTCGCGGTCTCGATGCCCTGAGTTCTCTTTGCTGGGCCGGCTAGATTCTGCATGCAGTTACCTGAGGCAACTACTGATAACCGTGCATATGCAATCTCGAACTTTTCAATGCGTTGAGGCGGTTGACCCTGCCTCTGGGATCAGCGTCCGGTGGGGCGGCGGGGAGCACGCCTATTGTCAGAATCCGACAGGAGCTTCCGGGCTGGTCGGCTCGCGGTGGTCATCACTGCCGCCGAACCAGCGGGCATGAGACGGTTGAGGTAGGTATCCGCGCCATCGCGTGGGCCTGTCCTGTGTGTTGGTCCCGGATCAAGGAGGAGTACCCATGAAGGTCACAGCCGCTGTCGTGCGCGAGACGGGCGCACCGCTTTCAGTTGAAGAGCTGGAGCTCGCCGAGCTCCAGCCCGATGAGGTGAGGGTCCGCATGGTCGCCACCGGTATCTGCCACACGGATTCGACTGCCCGCGATGGGGCTTATCCCCTCCAGTGGCCTGCGGTGCTCGGTCACGAGGGCGCTGGTGTTGTGGAGGATGTGGGAATAGCGGTGACGAGCGTCGCGGTCGGTGACCACGTGGTGCTGGCGCCGGCATCGTGCGGTACGTGCAAGCAGTGCCGCCGCGGGGAGATGGCGTACTGCGAGCATTACATCGCCATCAATCTCAGTGGTCGCCGCACCGCGCTCTCGGCCGAGGGTGAATCCGTGGCCTCGCACTTCTTCGGCCAGTCGTCCTTCTCGTCGTATGCGAACGTGCTGGAGCGCAGCGTGGTCAAGGTCGACCCCGAGGTTCCGCTGGAGATGCTCGCCCCACTGGGGTGCGGGTTGCAGACCGGGGCTGGGGCGGTGCTCAATGAGCTGCGGCCGGAGGCGGCAACATCGCTGGCGGTGATCGGTGCGGGGGCGGTGGGCTCGGCGGCGATCATGGCCGCCAAGATCGCCGGCTGCACGACGGTGGTCGCGGTGGATCTGCATGACAATCGCCTCGAGACGGCCCTCGAACTCGGCGCGACCCACACCATCAACTCCGCGAAGACGGACATGGGCGAGGAGCTGGACCGCATCACCGGCGGGGAGGGTGTGGACTACATCGTCGACACGACCTCCGTGCCCGCGGTGCTCAACCAGGCTGCTCGGGCGCTGGCGTTCCGCGGCACCCTGGTGGCCGTGGGCAACACGACCTTCGGCACCGAGGCGCCGTTCGAGATCGGCGAGTCCCAGGTCAAGGGATGGACGTTGAAAATGAACGTCCAGGGCAGCTCGGTGTACCAGGTCTTCATTCCGCGCCTGATCGAGCTGTGGAAGCAGGGACGGTTCCCCTACGACAAGCTGGTCAAGACCTACCCCTTCGCCGACATAAATCAGGGATTCGAGGACTCAGCCAACGGTTCCACGATCAAGCCGATCCTTCTCTTCTGACCGGCTGAGTCCCCGCCCCGACAGGCGAGACCGTAGCCGGTCCGAGCCGCTGAGCTACAGGCAATGGTCTACCGATAGTGCTCTGTACGCGGTTCCCAACGACCCAAATAATCCGGCCGGAAGCTGCGCGCTGAGGCCTGGTACCCTTCGACATTGATCGGAAATGAATCCGAGCCAATGCGAGTCTGGCGTCCATCTTCCGGCCCGGTAAAGATCCCTAATGGACGGCTGACGGGGACCCTTGTTCATTCAGGTTCAGTCCACCGGTCGACATATCGCGACCAGCGTTCAGAACTCGACCTAGTAGCTGTAGCCGAGTGCGTCGGCGATCAGTGGCGGCGGCGTGACGGAGAGGTGTTCGCCCGGCCACAGCGCTGGAAGTAGAAGCCGACGCGTGAACGCCTTAGGCAACCTCACTAGTGTATGAACCATTAGCACTGGGGCCTTGTCGATGACGGTCGAAAAGTGAGCCATTGTGACGGTTGAAAACTGAGCCACCTGTTCCGAACGATTGGACGGGTGATCACAGTGGAGGATTGGGCGCTGATTCGGCGGTTGCATCTGGCCGAGGGCGAGTCGATGAGGTCGATAGCGGAGCGGTTGGGGATCTCCAGGAATACCGTCGCGAAGGCGGTGAAGTCGGAGGGCCCGCCGAGGTATGAGCGGGTGTCCGGGGAGTCTGCGATCAAATCGGTGGAGCCGAGGATCCGTGTGCTGCTGAAGGAGTATCCCAGGATGCCGGCGACGGTGATCGCGGCGTCCTTGGCGTCGGTTTTGCCGTTGCCGCGGTAGGTTTGGGCGGCTGCGCTGACGGTGCGGCCGGGCAGATAGATGACCTGCTGGGCGTGGGCAGTCAGGACGCTGATGAGTAGGGCTGCGCCACCGCGATTCATGTCGGTCGCCCACATAATCTGCCCGTCGTTGGCGAGTCCGGAGACTTCGGCGATTAGGTCCAGGATCTCAGTCTCGTCGTTGGCGATCTTTTTCGAGAGCAAGCGGTCTCCGGCCTCGTTGATCACCACGCAGTGGTGGTGGCTCTTGCCTGCGTCGATTCCGGCCCACAGGTGCTGCATGCCTTTCCTTTCGTCAGGGGATTCCTCAGCCCCGGCAGACGACTACGCCGGCGTGTCCTTACATAGCGATCAGTTCGCATATCTCAATCAGCGGTCGCATCGTTGCGGGACGCCGGGCGGCCAATCACTCGAAGCCATCGGCGGCAAAGGATATGCAAGCCATACCCGGCGTCCCTGGGGTGGTCGAGAGCTTACGGCGACTCTCAATCCACACCAAATCAAGGTAAGGAGGATATGCCGCGAAAGCCGCCGGGGAAGGATTGCCAAGAGAGGAGCGGCGCGTACGCTTCCATCGCTGAAAGGCAACAGGTTGTTGCATCAGGACACGGAAGACCCCGGCCCGCCAGGGCCGGGGTCTTCCTCCGCTTCGGTTGTCTTTAGACCAGGGACACCGGGGGCGCCGGCTGTGGACGGGTGGGTCAGATGGTGGCGGCTTCCGGGGGAACGGCTGCGGTGTCCGAGGCAGCCGGGGTCTGGCGCCGGGCGCGGCGGGTGACGCGCTGCTTCTTGGCCGGTTCGGTGAAGCCGACCTTTTTGAGTTCCTCGGGAGTCCAGCCGGCGGTGAGGGCGGCCTGGTAGCGGCGAGCGTCCTCGTTCTCGGCGGCAGCCAATGCCTGTTGGGCTTCGGTGACGGCGTGCCGGCTTTTGGCCAGTTCGCGGATGACGTCCATGCGTCCGTTGAGGATCCGCTGGGCTTCCTGTTCGATGCGTTCGGTGTCCAGGTATGCGCTCATGGACCCCATCCTAGGGCAGCCGGTCAGGACAGGTCATAAAGCCCCCGCAGCATGCTGCGGGGGCGGAGCGGAACGGCTGCGCCGTGCAGCGTTCTCCCAAACCTCACCTGACGGTGAGGCGGGCCCGATCGGAGTCCCCGACGGAGCAAGCTATGCGTTTATGTGCCATAAACGCGCTTCCGCGCTGGACCTGCGGTCCCGGCGGTGACACACTGGGGCGTGTGGGGCCTCCCGGTGGGAGGGGCGCTGCGCTGGGCAAGGGGAGGAGATGCTGTGGCCGAAGAGGAGCAGAATTCGCGCCGGCTGTGGACGTCGCGTCGGAAGCGGATTGAGGGCAAGACGCAGTACGTGAGGGTGTCCATGTCCGAGGCCGAGCGTGTCCGGCTGATGCAGCTGGAGCTGGAGACCGGTTTGTCGCCGTCGGCGATCCTGGTGGACTCGGCGCTGGGCACGGGGGATCCGGCGTCGTTGATGGTGCGTAAGCGCGAGCTTGCCGCCTTGCTGGAGATCCGCAGGCTGGTGGCAACGGTGGCCAATAACGTGAACCAGATCGCCCGCCACGCCAATACCACCGGTGAGCTGGCGGAGGAGACGGCAGCGACTGTGCGTGAGGCCCGGCAGGTGGGGCAGCAGATCCTGGAGCTGGTGCAGGAGATCAAGCCGTGATTCCGAACGTCACGAAGGGTTCCAAGCCGGTCGGTCTGATGAAGTATCTGGTCGGTCCGGGTAAGCGGAACGAGCACACCGACCCGCACCTGGTGGCCGGTTCACCGACGATCATGGCGTGGTTTGATGACGCACAGCTGACCGATGAGTCAGCGGTGGCCATTGCACGCGAGCTGGATCTGAACCGCACCCTGTTCGATGTGGAGTTGGACAAGCACGTGTGGCACTGTTCGCTGTCACTGCGCGACGACGATGTGGAGCTGACCGGCCAGAACTGGTCCGATATCGCGGCCCGTTTCATGGACGAGATGGACTTTACCGACGCCGGCGGAAAGGCGCCCTGTTCATGGGTCGCGGTTCATCACGGCAGGAGCATCAAGGGCAACGACCATATCCATATCGTTGCCTCCCGGGTGCGGGAGGACGGCACCAAGTGGCACGACGGCCAGGACTTTTCCCTGGCGCAGAAGGCGGCGCGGAAGCTGGAGAAGGAGTTCGGTCTGCTCCAGCTGGGGCAGCATTCCGAACGCGGCTACAAGCCCTCCGAAAAGCAGCACGGGTCGGACCGGGAACCGGCACGCTTCCGGCTGGAACGCACCGTACGCGCGTGTGCCATGTCCTCGCCTGACGAGGCGCAGTTTGTGCGCAGGATGCGCCGGGCAGGACTGCTGGTGCACCCACGGTTCGCCGACGGCGGGCAGTCAGTTATCACCGGGTTCTCCGTTGCCGAACGTCCCCCGGCCGGGATGCGTCCGTTGTGGTTCGGCGGGGGCAAACTTGCCAAGGATCTGACCCTGCCGCAGCTGCGCACCCGGTGGCCCGACGACGTGCACCTGGCCCAGGAAGCCGCAGACGAGTGGACCGCGGCGAAGCGGCACCGCCGCATCGTCCACGGCCAGAGCGATCCAGTAGCCCTCGATGAGGCCACTGCCGGGCGCATGGCCGAGGAACTGGCCGAGGCCCGCCGACGCCTGACGACCGTCGCGCCGGACGATCACCAGACATGGGCCCACGCCGCACGGGAAGCCTCCGGTGTCTTCGCTGCCTGGTCTCGCTCCACCGAGGCTGAACCGGGGCCGTTGGCCCACACTTCGAGAGTACTGGCCCGCTCCGCCCGCCGTTCAGGAGTGAAGCTCACCAGCCGGCTCGACCCGCCGCTGCGCATGACGGGGACGACAGCGTTCATGCTCGCTGCGACGTCGGCATCCCCGATGGCCCAGGCGGTCATCCTGGCGCAGATGATCCGGCTGGCGCGCGCGATCCACGACATGCACAAGGCCACCGCTGAACTGCGCGAACAGCAGCTGATCGCCGACACCGTGCAGAAGCAGCTGGCCATCGTCGCCGCCCCGCTGCCCGAGGTCCCGAAGGGCCCCGGAGCAGAGGTATCTCATGCCGGCCCGGCCGGACCAGTCCGGCCGCTGCGCGAGACCGAAGGACCCACTGCCCGTCCGCACACGCTTGCTCACCACACCGTGAATCCCCGACATGGAATGGAGCGATAACCCATGACCGCAGCAACACAGCCCGACGGCATTAACGACATGGTCTCCCGCGACCTGCAGGCCCTCATGGGACTGGCGGGCCGGCTCGGCGAGGCCATGGCCCGCCGCATGGCAGAGCGACGGCAGGAGATGGCCCGCGAGCAGGCCGAACGGGTCCGGCAGCTGCAGGAACGGTTCGAGGCTGAACGGGCCGTGATGCGCACCAGCCTCTCGGGGGTTGAACAGGACCGGTGGTGGGAGGCAGCCCGGCCCGAAGACATCGCCCAGCGCTACACCGAGGCCCTGCGCTGGCAGGAGCATGATGACATGGCCCGTTCCGCCCGGGGACGCATCGAACACGAAGTCCAGCAACGCTACGGGGTCGGCGTAGCGGACTATCTGCGCGGCAACGGCCTTGACCGGTACCTTCCGTCCGGGAACGGGAACGAGGTTGCTCACAAAGAACAGCACGACGCCCAGCGCGAGAACACCCAGGCTGCGCTGCACGCCGCCGAAGCAGGTCAGGGGGACCGGCTCAACGCCGATGACGCCGGCCGGGCGCGCACGGAGGCGGAGCAACTGTGGGACTCCGGGGACCGCCGCGCGGCCCTGGCCGACCAGCTGGCCGCCGCCTTCGGGAGCCCTGACCATGAAGCCGTCGTCGCCCGCCTGGCCGCCGACATCAACCAGGCCACCCCGCCCAGCGCCGCCGTCGAGGGCGGGCCCAGCCGTGCGCCCAAGGCCCGAAAGTCCGGACCCGGAGCAGGACAGGAACGCGACCTGGGGCTGGGATGACCTTCCCTTCAGAAAACGAACGGCGGATCGTCCGCTCTCCGCGCGCGGTAGGCGTTGACCGGTCCATAGAGGTGAGCTTGCACGGTGACCGGCTTTTTGATTGCCAGCGCGCCGTCGTGCGGGCGCCACTCGATGTCCTCTCGGGTTATCACTGCGGTTAGCTGGCTGCCGTGGAAAGCGATCACCGACTCGTGGCATTCGCGAGATAGCATGCCGTCCGCATGGTTTAGGTACCCGCCTTTGGCCTGGTGTCCGAGGTAGGCATAGATCGCCTTTGGCTTGTTAAAGTCCATGAACCCCTGCTTTCGGGGGTGGAGATCGACCGACACTAGGGTCGGCTTATCGGTGGCGGCCGCGGTATGCGCTGCCCTCCGCGAGAGATAGCGGTAGATGATGGCTGTGTCGATGCTAGTCCAAACGTCTTCCGGCATCGGCTGGTACCGCTCTATCCGATTGGCGATCCCCAAGGGGACCACGCCGAGCATGGTGACCACAACGAGCACGATGCCGACTCCTAGAACCGCTTCGAGCATAGTTCCCCTTCTGGGCATTCGCGTGGCCAGACCTGACAGGCTGCTTCTCAAACCCCTTCCGTGCTGCCACGGGATCAACCTTATTCACAGCCCGCGACTTACCCGCCAGCAGTGACAAAACCCCTGTAACGGAAATTATCGTGTGGGCAGAAGCTGCCGGAACTGACCGGTTGCTCTAGGATCTTTCGGATTCTTACCGATCATGGTTCAGTGCATCCATGCCCCCGCGATACCTGAGAAAGCCCGGACAGCCCGGCGCCAGCGCAAGTCCAGAGGTGAGGCGCAGGCTTACCCGCCTCGGTTACTTCGGGCTGGCCCTAGTCCTGCTCACCCTGATTCTGAACTTTCTGCCGATCGACTCCGAGACGTGGATATGGGTGAAGCTCGCCATCCTTGCTGTTCCGACCATCGTTTACTTCGTGGCGGTGATCCGGTTTTCGTTGTGGCAACGGGATGAGTACTGGCGGGATCGCGGCAGAGACCCTAAGCATCCGGAGCGCTTACCCGACCACCCCGCTGACTGAACGTGCAGGCCTCCGCGGCGGGATCCCTGCGGGGGGAACAGTCCTCAAGCTTGTCCGGAGGTACTCGGTTTAAGGCACTCGACGAACCTGTGTATCTCCCGTTCAACTCTTGCATTCCCCGTTGCAGGCTCAAATCGGATATGTAGAACCTGGGCCGGTTGATCCACGGTGATAAGGCAGTGGGCGTTGGTGCTTTTGAACCGGGATTTCAGCACCGCCCGCAGCGTTCCGTTGTCCGCTGATGGCTCCTCGTATTTTGTTGCATCGTCCAGAATCTTCCGGCAGCGGTCTAAGGCTTCCGAGGCCTCAATACCATCCAGCGGCACGTAGGCGTCGGCGCGCGTCCACAGGAAGACAACAGCCAGCGACCCGGAGGAGACGGCTCTCAGGGTTTTAATCCGTGTCGTCAGACCCCTGAATCCGGTGCCGATTGTGATCAACAGGAGCGCCAGCATGGGAAGCAGTCTCCATTGGATTCCATAGCTGATCACGATGGCGAAGACCGCAGCGATTACCGCGAGCCAGAGAACGATAAGGGCGATCAGCCCTCCGACAAGTCTTTGAGACCGGGGCATAGCCTGCATCTCAACCTCCAAGGAACCGACATACAGCGTCCGCGGCAGCATCCGAAGCCCCTGGCCGCCGGCGCCTTTCCGCTGGTTTCGTCTTCTGGGCTCAGGCTACTGTTGCTCGCAGATTCTTAGCCAGCAATTTCAAGGCAACACCTCTTCAAGGGGGCGCCGTAGTACTCGCCGACCCCTACTACCAAGACCCCTTAACCGTTTACACGCTCATGTGACAAGCGTGTCATTCTGGATATTCAAGTCTTTGGGATGGCTCAATTGACTCATGCGTGAGTGAAACATGCGTGAAGCAAGGATGGGAAGCGATTTCTGTGCGTTTTGGAAAGTCCCCCAGCGGGAAGAGGGCAACTCCCGCAACCCCGAAAGCAGTCGTCGCCGCCCTCAATCTTGCTGACCGTATAACCTTCGATGAGCTGTTGGCCATCGTCACGGAAGCCCATGGAAAACCCATAGAGCTGCAGGAAATAGACAGCTCGATGATCCCGGCCGTCACGGGTCTTTGGATGGAGGCGGATAAGAAGTCGGTCATTCTGCTGCCGTCCGGGGACAACCGACTGCACCGCAATCACGCTGCGTGTCACGAGTTTGGCCACATTCTTCTGAACCATGACGGCTGCGGCGTTGCGGACGTTCCCATGCCCACCTTGTTTCAGCACATTGGCAGGAACCGCGGCATTAAGCGGATGCTGGCACGGTCGTTGGGCTGGAACGAAAGCGAAATGGCCGCTGAGCGCGTTGCTTACCTGCTCTCCCTGGCGCTGCTGCCCGAGGAGCCCGAGAGCCCCAGTGACTTCGAGCGAACGTTCATATGACAGTCCTGCAAACAGTCTCGATCGTCATTCTCTGGGCGGTGGTAGCAATCCGCCTGGTGGGCCTGCGGTTTGGCTGGAGGCCCGGGATCCTCCTGGGCGTATCGATGGTGGCCCTGGGCGCAACCTTGAACATCGACCCGGTGTATCTGGCCGTTGATCACCAGCTTGGCAGCTGGAATCTGACCAATCTCATCGTCCACCTGCTCATGGGAATAGGCATGACGGAACTCAGCCGTCTGCTGCTCCAAGCCACCGGCCGGTTCCGCAGCCATGTCAAGGTACTGATCGGCGCGGGGATTGGCCTTGCGATGGCGCAGGCCGCACTTCTGCTCGTTTCGAACACCCAAGGATCTGCCGCCAACTTCACGGAGACTTTTGGTGAGATGACGACCATTGCTCTGTACCAGGCAACGTTCTTCGCGTGGTTCGGGATCATCACCGGATACACGGGAATGGAATCACTGCGCAGGAACAGGCGCGGAGAATCAAGCCTGTTCCGGGTCGGGTTCGACTTCCTTGGCACCGGCTGCATGGTCGGCGTCCTGGCGGCTGCGGTGAAACTGTTCCTGATCGGGATGACGGCGCTGGGCGATGACGGGGCCTATCAGGATATTCTGAACGTCGGATACCGCGTCTTCCTCGCGCTGATGACCGTGGGTTTTGCGGTTGGTTTCATCCTTCCGGCGTATGGGCGCTTCAAGGCAGCCTTCGCCGTACGGAGGGAGTATGCAGAGGCGCTGGCCACTCTCAGACCCATCGTCGAACGCCTGGCACATACTTCCGCAGGCAAGCGGCATCTGGCCGCTACCAAGATTTCCCTGAATGCACGCATGTCCAAAACCCAGCTGTATCGCTGGTTCATCTTCATCGGCGACATCAGAGTGCTGGAACCCAATCTTCTGTCTGCACAGGAGACAGAGATCATTGACGAGATAGGCAAGAAAATTGAGCGAAACGGCACAGCTATCCGGCGCACGGACGCTGTCGTCTAGATATTCCCAGATCCTGGCGCCGGCCATGGTACTGGCAATGCTGGTGGTCGCTGCCGGGTTCAAGGCGGGGATGGGCCCGTTGGGCGTAATGGTTCTCCTGGCCGGTATTGTTGGTGTCCCAGGGATCATCTATAAGTGCTCCAAGGGTCTCTTCCGGCGGTGGGGTCTGCCTGACCGTCTGCGGATCATTCTCCTGGCCGCCCTGACGTTCGCGAGTGCGGCTGCCTGTTTCATGATTCCCCTGGGACCACCGGTGCCGTTGACGGTTGCAGCGTTTTTCATGGGCAATGCGGGTCTGGTGTTCTTCCGGCGCTGGTTGGACGTTTCCGCTCATGTATCAGTTGTTACGTTCGCTGCCTTGTGGGTATGCGTCATGTACGGGGGCGCCTGGGCGTGGCTGTTGATGCTATCTCCATTAATGATGTTTAGCCGTGTGTCTCTCGGTGAACATACATGGGGGGAGGCGTTGGCAGGCGCAGCACTGGGGCTGGCAACCTTCTTTTGTTATCTAGCAGTGCTTGGTTAAGCCTGTTTTCGCCGGTTCGGCCGCGCTGGTTTCGGAGTATGCCTTCGGACCAGATGGCCGGGATCTTGATTGTAGTCCGGCTCGGTACAGGCCTGCTTTGCATGCCGCAGCTTGTGTACTGCGCAAGACGAAAGACACCTTCATCCAATCCAAGGTGAACGTGTTCGTAGTGAGCTTTTGCCTTGGGGCTTGCAGCGAACGCCCTGAAAGACATCCTCTGTCGGCGCAGGAGGTGTGGAAGCTCTATCGCGTGAACTGGGTGTCGGCTAGGCTCCCGACATGAAGGACAGCGCATCTGACAGCGCCCGCTCTGGCCTGCTCACGCGTCGCTCCTGGTGGGCCCTGATCATTGTTCAGGCTTTGGTCGCGGCGCTGATAACGATCGCCATGGTCGTGGCCCTACAAGGAGGGAACCCTGACTGGGGCCTCTTCCCCATAGCCATCGGCAGCGGGGTGACCATCGCGGTGGTCCTAAACTTAGCTTCCGTTCCCCGCGGTGGCCGCGCACGCCAGGCCGCCACTGAGGGGACGGCCCTTGAGGCGGCTGTTGCAAGCGGAGTGCTTCCAAACCAGAGCTTTGTCTTGGACTGGGGACCGGAGCTGGCGGCCAGACGTCATCAGGTGCGCACCAACGTCCGCGTGACTCCCCTCATCATGGCCGGTGCTGTCGGGCTTCAGCTTTACGATGCGTATTTAGTCCCCGAGTGGGCGCCGTTCTTCCTGGCCGGCGCTGCCATTTTCATCGGTCTCGGCACATGGGGGACGATCACATTGAAACGGAGATTGGAGCGCATCGACTCCCTCCGGCGGCAGCTGGCCGAACGCAGCGGCTCCTTAGATCAGGAGAACTAGTCTTCTGACGATCGAGCTCAGAAGGTGCGAGATGTATGCCCGACCTGTCGAGGCAGCTGGACGACCTTTCAACAACAGCTGGAATGCGGCAGTCCCGAAGTGCGTCCTAAGCTTTTTCTGGTCGGGGAACAGCGCGGGGTTGAGTCTCCGCAGACTGGGGCCTGAAACTGAAGGCGACGTTCGCGCCAATGATCAAGGGCCAAGGAGTCAGGCCGAATGGGGCTTCTGTTCCCAGGATCGTGTACCAGATGACGTAGCCGGCTATGGCGGCGCAGAGGAGAACTGTGATCCACCAGTTGCCTCTGGGAGCGAAGATCAGCGGAGCACCCTTCCATTTGCCGCGCAAAAGGTAGCCCAAAAGGACGGCGCCGGTGGCAAGACACAGGATGATTAGTGGTACCCGCTGCCCAAAGCTGACGGTGTCTGCTTCTCGCAGCAGGGCCATCATCAGAGACCACAGGCACAGCGCTAGAACGACCACCACGGCAACCAAACGGTTCCGCCTCTGCCTCTGACTGTCCATTGCCGTGCCCCTTTCCGGGGAATGCCAGCTCGTAGGAGGTTGCAAGGTCGTCTCCAGCATATTCAGGCTACTAGGACCTGTCATGAGGCGAGACTGCACTGCTTCTCGATGAAACGAGTAATTACCGGCACGCATGTGTCCTTGTCTTGCCTGCCGCCCGTACTAAGCCGGTCTTTCATCAAGACGGCTGATGCCTAGTTGCTTGGTACCGGTGTGAGCGAATTTCTTCTGTCGTACCGCTTAGAAGGCACGAGGCGGTTCGGCCGTGTGCGGCGGTCATTCCTTGCCCTGGCGTCCCACCACCCGGGTACTTTGAACGTTCCTTCGCGAGGCTATCGGGCAGCTGGAGAATAGTCCGGGTAGTACTTCCGGATTTCATCGACGGGGTCGCCGACGGCAATCATCACCTCGAGCGGAACAAGCCGGCGCACTTCCCGTTTTTCCCTGTATCTGCCGGTTTCCTTGTCACAGGAGGCGGTGTTCGTAGGCGAAGGCCACCAGTTGTAGCCTGGTCCGCAGGCCGAGCTTGCCCAGCACGGAGCGCAGGTGGGTCTTGACCGTTGCCTCGGAGACGAACAGGCTTCCTGCGATGTCCGTGTTGCCCAGTCCTTTGGCCGCGAGCAGGAACACGTCCCGCTCCCGCACGGAGAGCTCTTCGAGCACTGTCATGTCGGGTCCGGCCGCAGGCATTGTCCGGGCCGCGTGCTGGAAGAGGTCATGGGCTGAGCCGGGTGCTATCACGGAGTAGCCGGAATACACCGTGCGGATGGCGGACAGGAGGAAGTCCGGCTCGGCGCTCTTGAGCAGGTACCCGGCGGCCCCGGCCTGTACGGCATCGACGACCGCCTGGTCCCGGTTGAAGGTGGTCAGGGCGATGATCCTAGGTTTGTCGGTCCCGGCGGCCTCGGCCGCCGCCGTGATCCGCCGGGTCGCCTCCACGCCGTCGAGCACCGGCATCCGCAGGTCCATCAGCATCACGTCCGGGCGGCAGTCAGCGGCCAGGGTGACGGCCTGTTCGCCGTCGCCGGCCTCGCCTGCCAGCTCCATGTCCGACTGGCTTTCCACGATCATGCGGATGCCCGCGCGGAAGGACGGCTGGTCGTCCACCAGCGCCACCGAGATCCTGGCCGGATCAGCCACGGGGGTTTTCCTCCGGCCCCCCGGCTGACGCCGTCGCCTCCAGTGCGGGGCGTGGATCGCCATCGGCCGCTGCCGGCACCAAGGCACCGGTGGCGGTGCCTGCCGGCGGGCGGGAGCCGTAGGGAATGAATGCGGTGACGCGGAAGTCCTCGCCGTCGGCTCCGGTGGTGAGCCAGCCGCCGGCCAGGTGGGCCCGCTCCCGCATCCCGGGAACACCCCGCCCCACCCGTTCTGCTGCTGTACCGCCCTCACCGGTCTGGCCCGCCGCGGCGGGGCGCAGTGCCGAGGCCGCATGCAGGGTCAGACCCGGGCCGGACCAGTCCAAATGCAGGCGTACGGCCGTGCCGCGGCCGCCGTGTTTTAGCGCATTGGTCAGGCACTCCTGGACGATCCGGAAGACCGCCAGCTGCTGGCCGGCGCCGAGCTCGACCGGTGCCCCGGTTTCGGTCCGGCGGATCTTGAGGCTGCCGCTCATCTGGTGCACCAGCGGTTCGATGTCGCTCAGCTTCGGCTGCGGCGCCGCCAGACCGTCTTCACGTACCCCTTCGATGACGCGCTGGGCGTCCACGAGGGCGCGGCGTGCCGACCCGGAGATCGTCCCGAGGGCATCCAGCACCGGCTGCGGCTGTCCCTTGCCGATGTAGCGGGCCCCGTCCGCCTGTGCGGCGATGACCGCCAGTGAGTGCGCGAGCACGTCATGCAGGTCGCGGGCGATCCTGGTCCGCTCCTGCTCAACGACCAGCTCGACCTCGGCTTCCCTGAGACTCGCCCGGGCCTCGTCACGGGCATGGAAGAGCGTGCCGCGCTCCTCATACAGCCGCAGCAGGATGCCGACGGCCGCGCAGCCTGCGGCGATGAGGAGCAGGACCGCCCAGCACTGCCACCACAGGCCGATCATCGTTTTCTGCGGAGCATTTGCGATCACCAGGGGCGAGGCCCAGTAGGCCCCCATACCGTACTGCCGCGAAAGCATGACGAACGCCATGACACCGGCGAAAACCGCCGTCACACCGCCGGCGACCACCCTCATCCGGGGCGATGCCGTCCAGACCATGAAACCCAAAGCCACAAAGGCACCGATGTAGACCTGCCACGGCGTGGCGATCATCGGTTCCAGGAGATGGACCAGCTGCAGAACCAGCAGCACCGCTGTCGCCGCGAGGGACGCCGCGGCCCAGCGGCCCGCCAGCGCTATGGCCACCGAGACCAGAACGATGACCGGAAGCCTGCCCTGCTCGGCCAGGAAGTAACCGTAGAGGCCCCAGTGACGGCCCGTCCAAAGGACGCAGAACACCAGAGCCGCCAAAGGCGCACCCCAGCGACGCAAGAATTTCAGAATCTGTTCCATGCCCGCCACGTTATCCGCCGCAGAACGCCGTTTTGCTCCTCCGGCGTCCTTCTCCACCCGCAGGCCAGAAGATTCATCCCAGCGGTGGAGCCAAACCACAGCTGAAATCGATGTCTCGGAGATTTTCAACCAGCTGGTTCCGGGATGTTCTGGCAGAGACAGTTGAACCGGTTACAGTCACTCCTGCAGCGTTAGCTTCCGTTGGTGGTAAAGGGGCTGAAGAACATGAAGGCGATGCCCACGACGATGGACATACCACCGAACAGCCGCAGGAACAGGGGCGTGGCCAAAAATGATTGGGAGTAGTCAACGCCGGCAGGCCGATAGGTCTTCATGGCATCGGCCATAGCCTGTGCGGTTCCGAAAAGATTCGGGACGAGGATAACCCCGAGGATGACCAGTATGGCTCCGGCAGCGGCGGAGGCCCACTGTGCCTGTTCGCGCAGATCCGTAAGGGCCAAAACCGTGCCTGCCATAGGAACAGCGCCAGGTACAGAATCCGGATCAGCAGCGGAAACCTGCTGAACACTTGGAGGAACTCCATGACCGGAGACTACCGGGAACCGTGGCCCGGTCAAGAGTCCGACTGGAAACCTCAGTCGGTAAAGCGGCCGAGTCCGAAGCCGAAGAAGACGCCGTAATTGAACCAGAGGCCCGCCACGAGATAGCCCGCTCCCATCAGCCTCACGGCTCGGGGGGTGGACCAAAAAGACCGGGAGTAGTCGACGCCCCTGGGCTTGTAGTCCTTCAGCGCAGCGGCGAAGGCCCGGGTACTGCCGCGGTAATCGGTGACCATCACCAGCCCCAACAGGATGAGCACGGCACCGAAGAACGCAACGACCCAGAGAATGATATCGATGTACTCGTTCAAACGGAGGAGCACGATCACGACAATGCTGATGGACGCCGCAGTGAAGGCAACCAGGTACAGGATATGCAGCGCCTTAAGTGGCTGTGGGAACCTTCGGATCATCTGGAACCGGTTCACGTCGTTCTGCCCGTCCTCTGACTTGTTTTTATCCGTTCTGAGGTGACACAGACGCTACAGTCCTCCGTCCGGTCCTACCACCCTTCTGAAAGTAGGGCGGCGGGCGAAGCCAGCAGGCCGCCGTTTTCGCAGAGCAACACAACTACCTCTCAGGACGATTCCTCCCTCTGGTTGTTCCGAAATAGGCAGAATAGGGGACGCTTTTGTCACTGACAGCAGCTGCACGAGGTAGCCTTCGATGAGCGCGGCACCCACTGCGGTTATTTTCCTGCTGGCCTTTTCCTACGAGACATGATTCCGGATCCAACTCCCATGAATCCGCAAAGCACCGTCCCCGCACCTGCCCATCGCACTCCTGCCGCTGTCCGTCGTGGTGCTCACCCCTGTTCAGCCATGCGGGTAACCCCGTCAAGGGATCGGGCGAGCAGTCACTCCCCGCACGGTTCCCGGTCTACTGCCGCTCGGTTTCCATGATCGTGCCCACCACTTTGCTCAGGTTCTGCGGCGAGACCGCCAGCTCAACCGTGCCTTCCTCGGCAGGGACCGTGAGGACCCGCCACGTGGGCCGGAATCGGAACAGGGCCTCGGGCCAGGTCGGCTCACGCTCCTGACCCACAACACCAACATGGGTCAGAACAATGTCGCCGTAGCCGCTGCGGGAGGTCTCCAGCACCAGCCGCCCCTCACGCGGTGTGACCACAGCAGGCTTCCACCTGGCGGTCAGCGGCGGGATGGAGCCGTCAATGACGCGGACAAAACAGTCAAGGTGGCCCCGGGCCTCATTCCGGCGCTGCCCGTAACGCGGAATGTAGGGGATGATGAACGAAACCACGAACCATAGCGGCACCATCACCCACAGGGCACCTGCCCAGCCAGCGTTCGCGGCATAAAGCCACACCAGCGGAACGAGCACCAGACCAATAAGACCGGCCTGCACCACTATGGCGAGCAACGCCTTCGAACCGCCCATAACTCCATGGAAGCCCACATGGGGCCCGGAATCCAGAGGTGCGGCCGTGGAACTTCGGGCCCCTGCGCAACCACCCCTCCCACCGGGACGGGGTCAATGCCCGCGACAACCTGAGCAAACGGTTGTAGGCTCCGAGCATGTCGGATACGGGCGGCCGTAAGCGGCTGGAACCTAGAATGACTCGCGGCAGCTTCCGGTTCATGCTCGGGGCTTGGGCATTCCAAGTCCTCACCAGCGGCCTGCTAGCCTTCACTGCGCTGCCCGGGCAGGGTGAAGAGTGGAACCGGCCCGTCCTTCTCCTTGCTGGTGCAGCTTTCATCCTCAGTATGGTCTTCCTCGGTTATCTGCTCCGTGTTCGACGCAATGACTCACCGTTCTGGGATGAGGAAGAGGCCCGCAGGGAAGACTGGGACCGCAGAGGACGACGCCTTTATCCCTGACCACTGTTCCGTTTGGCGCCGCTTCGGAGTCGGCCCAGAAGAACGTTGCGACGATTAGGATCACACCATGACCTGGAGTTTCTTCTTCGCGCTCTTGAGCGGACTTGCAGGACTGATTTTTGTCGCAGTCTTATATCGACCGATATTGGCGTACTTGAAGAACCCAAAGGAAAGGTACTGGCCTCGTCTCAACTGGCCGATCCTCTGGGTGCTTGCCGGAATATGCGTTGCCTCGGTGATTCTCTCCATGGTTACCAGTAGATAGACAATCGGCGTTCTCAAACCACGTGTACGGACAGCTGCTGCAGCGTCTCAACAGGCGGCTTACGTACCGAGGACTCCGAGATGCTTTGGTTCTACCGGCGCTCTGTTTGTTGCAGCGCTGGCTCGTAGAAGCGGATCGCAGCTCACGTCTGTTTCCGTTCCGTGTGTTAGAGCTGATGGCATGGGATTTGCTATCGGTCTAGACGCTCCTGGGGCCAAGAAGTATTTCATGCACCATCTTCAGGTGGTGCAGACTTTCTACGATCGATGGAGCGCGGTGCAGCTTCCCCCGCTATCCGGATGCGACCTCCATACGGATGAAAGTGAAGCCAACCGGATGGGATTTTCTCCGTCTCTCATCGTGGATGCCGGTATCGACGCGTCGATTGGTTCTCTGGATACAGTCTTCAAAGTCATCATGGCCGGGCTTGAGACACGGCCTGTGGTGCTGCAGACACTCCTAAGAACAGCACTGGTTGGCAGTGCCCGCGTCGTATATGTGCTTGCCTCCGATAACCGAGAGCAGAGATTGCAGAACGGCAAAGAAGTTGCCGGCACCGAGAGCCGCAGCGCAATGAGCGCTTGCGACGCTTTCGAAAGCTTTGAGCGGTTCCCGTCCATCCCGCCGATCATGGCGACCCAGGCGCGGGATAATCACCAGCAACTGACGGGAGGAAAGCGTACTCCGGGCGAGGCCACGATGATTCGAAGGATGACCCAGACACTTGCGGACTGTTTGCCTCCTTTGGAGGAAGATGAACCATTCTTGGCTGAACACCTGGCGTTCATCTGGCACACGACCAGCGGGGTGGCGCACGCGTATGGGTGGACCCGCAGGTTCGAACAGGGTGGACCGGCCGAAACTCCGAGGGTGGGTGACTACGTCAGTGACCTTGGCATGGTTGTGTCCGTAGCTGACTTGGCGCTGGGCATGTCTGCCCGGAGGACCCGTGTCCGCCAGGCATAAGGGGCTGCCCCGGGTTTTGGTGACTCTCGGGGTTGATGGTTTTCAGGCGGCTTGAAGGCCGGTTTCGATCGTCTCCAGAGCCGCGGGGTATGCGCTGCTCCTGACGAGACGGCCTATGGACAACTGGTCATCACTGAAGCACTGTTAGAGCACTGTCCGGAACGCAAGGTTTCTCGTCTAAGGGGATGGCCAAGGTGACTGATGCTGATACGGAAGCCGCGGTCCGCTGGGCCAAGGCTACGAAAATCGCCGAGGGGATCACCGACTACGGGATCAGCAAGGCCTTGCGGGCCTACTTCCTGGTTTATCTGCCTCTTGGCGTCCTCGTCCTGGCAGGCATCGGTTTTCTCATCATGGCCCTCATCGTCGGAAACGTTCAGGAAGAATGGCCCCAGCACCTCGGCGTTGGCCTAATGCTCGCGGGAATCGGTGTCATGATCGGCGCGTTCGTGTATGCGAGCAAGAAGGTGAAACCAGAGGTCCGCCCGCAGCGGGCGCAGGCACTCGTATGGCTGGAGAAGCCTGAACAAAAGAGGATCCGGAAACAGATCTATGGCCGGATCCCCCCGGTGCCGGAGGAGCTGACCGTGGCCCGCGGCGCAGCGGTTCAGCTACGGCAGGGTCTGGCCCAGGGGCTGCTGCTCATACCGGGGTACCTGCTCATCCTCGGACCGCAGCTGGTGAACGCCCGGGATAGTGTTCTGGGAGTGTTATGGATTCCTACCCTCGGGCTCCTTGTCGCGGGAACCATCATGATCGTGTGGCAGTTTCATCAGACGACCCGGTTCCTGGAACGCACGGCAGCTTCCGCACCTAGCGAAAGCCCTCGGGACAATAGATGAAACGAAGAATCCACGAATCTCCAGTCTATTTTTGGGTCTACCTCGTTGTTACGGTCCTATTTTGGATTGGAGCAGCAATCCTCATCGGGATGAATCCGGGGAGAATCTACTATCTTGTCGTTCCCCTGGTCATGACAGCGGCCCTCTACCAATTGGCAAGGGACCGGCGCCGAGCCACGAAACTTCCCGGGATAAACAGATGATTAGGCTCTCTCTGATTCCGCCAGATAAGAACCATTCCGCTGTTGAGACAGCAGAGGCGGAACCCGGCGTTGGGCCTTTCATGTACAACCTGACGCTCATTCAAGCGACCGTTAACACCAAGAGCATTACCATGGCGTTGTTCGCGGCGTGAAGCAGCACAGGCGCCCAGAGGTTCCGGTGGAAGCGGCGAAGGAGCGCCAGGGCAACGCCCAGGGCGAATAGGTACCCGAAGCCGAGCAGCACCAGATGGACTGACGCGAAGAGTGCAGCGGACAGCAGGATCGCTACGGAAGGCTTGAACCGCCGCAGGAAGCCGCTGAGGAAAGCACCCCTGAACAGCACTTCCTCCCACAGTGGCGTGAGTACCGCAATGACGACGAACGCGATCGCCACGGACGGAGCCGGCAGTTCAGCGATCATGACTATGGCGTCATTGGAGGATCCGGCCGCTGCGACATCGACATTCAGAACGGCAAGAACAGCCAGGAAAAGCTGCTGAAAAAAGGCAGCAGCCACAATGGCCACGGGGATCTGCCAGAGCAGATGGAACATCCTGGGCGTGAGCCGCAGAAACCCAAGCACGCCAAGGCCCAGACGATGCTTGCGGATGAGGTGAACATAAAGCGCGAGCATGCCCGCAGCGGTCGCTCCGGGCAGGAACAGCATGATCAGGCCCCCGGGCGTGAAATGAACGACGTCGAGCTGGCCGACCGCCAACACTGCGCCTGTGAAGACAGCCACGTACAGGACAACGAAGAGCAGTGCCCAGCTCGCCTGTCTAAGTGTTATCGGTGAATCATCCTTACCAGGGCCATTGGAGTCTTCTCCGGATGACCTGTCGCCGACGTCCTGGTTCAGCGGTCCTGTACCACCCGTCATGATCTCCCCTATCACGCGTCCACTTCGCAAGAGCGTGCAAATCCCGCCCTCGAGCCTACAAGCGGAAAATGCAGGAATTGCCTGCTTTCGCGGCTCGCTTAGCTGTTCTCGTACACTCATCCAACACTCTGGCGGAATGGCTGTGAAGGTACCGCAATGTGGTTATACGGTTGCCCCGGAATATCTCGGCAAGTCTGTCGTAGATCCTGCCCAGCTCAGTACAGGCGAGCTGTAAGGCGTGGACGCGCGACATTCCTGCAGGAAACTGCCGCGGTCACGGGAGGATCGCCAGCTGAGATTTCGAGAGTCAATATCTTTCGGCCCGAACGCTGCAGGACACACTGTGATCTATGGACAGCTCAATACCGACCTCCAGAATGATGCGCTACCTGAAGATATCCCTAGCTGCGTCACTCCCGCTGCTGTTCCTTGCCATTGCATTGAGCAGCGTTCTCGACCTATGGCTCACGGTGCTGATCGTGGCCGTGTTCATGGTCGGTATTGACGTGCCCATGGTTCTTGCCGTCCAGCGCGAAGCCCGAAGCCTGGATGAACAGCGTGCGAAGCTGCGGCGATCAGCCGCATTGAACAGCATCCCCGGCGAGCAGTCAGCAGCAGGACACCCCTTCCAGAAGGGAACAGTAACGTCCGGGTCCAACCGGCAGATCACCGTCGACGGAGTACTAGCCCACACAACAGTTCACCTTCGGAGATCTGCGCAGGAGGCAAAAGAACTCATCCTGACCGCAGTGGCCGAACTTCCTCGTTTCTCCATCAAGAATGTCCGGGACGACCTCATCACGATACGGGGCAGAGCCAACATCAATTCCTGGGGCCAACAAATAACCGCGCACATCCTTCCCGCGGACCAGGGCAGCGTCGTGGAACTGGAATGCCGTCCTTCCCTCGCTACAACGATGAATGATGGCGGGCAAGGTACACGGGACCTTACAGACCTGCTATCCGCTATAGAAGAGCAGGACCGCCGGTTCAACGAATAATCTCTTACGGCCCGCGGGCTGGGCGACTCAGTGAATCCGCTCGGATTATTGATGGGCGGCCGGATTCACTCGATTCGAGTGGGTCCCGCACTTTTCACGGCAGATCTGTGGTCTGCTGCTGAGCACGCCGGTTTTTTCGAACCTGAATGGCTCTATGTATGGCATAGGGGGCCAACACGAGGGCCAGGAACAGCGGCATATCCCAGAGACCGCCGACAACTCTGGCCGCAGACAGCACCGTGTCTCCCGCCATTGCTAACAGGATCCCTGCCATCAATAGCCAGATGCGAGGGCTGCGAAGACTGTCATCAGCGCCGGAGGCAAAATATCGGGTAGGTCCGTTCGAAGGATTGCGGGCGTCAATGACCGCCGCACTGGTGCACAGAGCTGTGGCCACCATCAAAATAATCGTGCCAAGCAGGACCATTTGACTCTCCAATGTCAGGCGGCTGGAAGTCTCCTGAGCTCAGCGTATAGAGGGACTGTGGGAAGCGACAGGGCATGGACAGTGCTCCGCGATTCCCAGCAGGGATCAACCGATACATGGAGTTACCCGGCCTCTTGTCTCCCGCGGCTTGTGCGCTGCGCAAGACGAAAGACACATTCACCAAAGACAAGGTGGACGTGTTTGTGGTGAGCCTTTGCCCTGGGGGCTTGCAGCGTTCGAAAGGCAAGAGGCAAGCCAAAGGCACTTTTAGAAACACAATCGTCGCAGCCCCCCCACGACATCCGGCTCTGGCCTGCGGACATGAGGAAGGCCCTGCTACCGCAGGGCCTTCCTTCAGGAGCGTCTGGAATCAGCAACCAGAACCAGGATCAGCAAGGTAGCTGCTGGCACCATGAACATGAGCTGCAGGATAAACAGCCCCAGTCCCATTTCGGTACCCGTCAGGCCCAGGCACAGCAGGAAGCTTGCCACGGTGAAGACGGACGCCGTGAGGGGTGCCCCCTTGCGGCGCGACCTCTGCAGAACCAGCAGGACGATCCCCACGACGATGCTGCCGAAACCGCAGGCCAGCAGTACCAGGGTCCCGGGGTCGAACGTTTCGAGGCCAAACAGGTCCGGTTCGGTCATGAGAACAAGAACGACCAGCAGGTTGCACAGCCCGAGCAGGATCGACATGATTCCTGCGGCGATCCGGAGCCCAGATGCGGGCGGCTTGGACAGTACCTGCAGGTGGGCCGACGAGGGGACGTACACCCAGTCGCCGGGCGGCAGCTGCCCCTGAACTCCCGGACCCCCGTACGGCAGCTGTACTGGATTTCCGGATGCCTCAGCCTGCTGGCCTTCGGTTCCGTTCACACTCACTAGATCCCCCAATTCTGCTGAGTGTCGGTCCTCAGCGTCTGGCCCGGGCATCGCCGGCGGGCCGTGTTCCTTTGACAGCTCATCGTATGACGGGATCAGTCCGCTACCTGGCGGCTCCACGGTTCCGCTTCCATACGCGGCCGCTTATTACGCAAGAGCACCACTCCAACGGTCTGCCCTATGGCTTTCCCACGGCTCGATCATCCGGTACAGCACCGTCAGGACATCCCCGGCCCAGGGCTTCCGACCGCTGGGATGTCCCGCACTAGTAGACGCCCCGGCTGCCGTCAGCCAAGGTGCGGGCAGTAGGCACCTTTGTTGAGACAGGT
This sequence comes from Arthrobacter sp. B0427-1-12, assembly GCF_059092905.1. Classification (NCBI taxonomy): domain Bacteria; kingdom Bacillati; phylum Actinomycetota; class Actinomycetes; order Micrococcales; family Micrococcaceae; genus Arthrobacter; species Arthrobacter sp. B0427-1-12. Next base: position 41,899 of record NZ_JBNHIC010000016.1, read on the forward strand.
TCTCCAATAGGCGGCCGTTAGGTTAATCGGGGCGTCGCAGCGCCGGATTCTTTTTCTGGGCAGTGTGGAAGTAGGCATTTGTCTTCGGCAGCCACATGAGGATTGTTGCTGCCGCCGGCAGCAGGAACGCCAGCAGGAATGGCCATTTCCAGGCCATCAGCAGAGGCAGCGCGGCAGCTACACCGGCCTCGGTCAGGTAGTACCTGGACAGCCAGTCCCCGTCTTTCATGGAGTAGATGAACCCGACGCCGACCATCAGAAGAATGAGGACCACCACTGCCAGGAAGATGAGCAACCCCAGCGGGGTTGCAGCGTCAGTGATGGGCAGGATGCCAAGGCCGGCAAGCACGACAACAGTGACGACCGCACCGCCAATCAATACGGCGGTACCGATCCAGAGCCAGAAAGCCAGGGTCAGCTCAAGGGGCCGCGACTGCGGCTTTTCTTCTTCCGTTGCGGAGGAGAAGTCGTGTGGTGCGGCCGGAGAAGGCGGCTCGCCGCTGGCAGGGCCGTCGGGCGGCGCCGGCTGGTTGCCGGAGCTTGCGGCCTGGATGCGTTGACGTTCCCTGACAGCGGCAACACCAAGAGGCCCAAGGATCAGAGTCGCGACCGCGGCAATGATGAGCATCTCGGTCCAGAGGGCAAGATCAAACAAGGTCCCCAGGACCAGGACTGCGATGATCACCGGTGTGCCGACCACACCCGAAACGGTGATGAGGCGGTTCAGGTACGGCCTTTCCATGGATTCGTCCCACACTTCGAGTCCTTCCCTGCAACAGGTCCCGATGCCACTTGATTCTAGGCCCGTAGCACCTGACAGTCCCCCTGCCGTTCGGCATCAAACGTTCCACACTCCCAAACAACCCAGACAAAGACAGAGATGCATGCCGTGCAAGGTCCCAGCTCAGTACAGGCGGCTTGTGCACAGTTCCTCAGGTTCTAAAGCGGTGCAATGCGGAAGGCATCGCGCCGATGTCTGACACTCCAGAGCGAGATGGAGCCGTCCTGGTTGCGGGCCGGAATGGTTTCCTTGATCTTCAGGATCTGAAGGTGCTGGGGGTATTCCTGTCCGGTGCGCAGCATGAATTCAACTGCGAACCGTTCATTGACGAGCGGAGCCAACCTCTTCGTAGTCCTGGAGCAGTAGATTCGGAGCCCGGTGGACAGAACAAACACGGCAAGCAGGAGCACCGTGTAAAAGCCTTTTGAATCCGCGTTCACGGAGAACAAAACCAGCAGAACCACAACACCGACCAGCGGGCCGGAAAGCCGAAACAGGAAATCGGCAACCCAGTACCGGTGCAGCTCGGGAAACGTAATGGTAAACCCGTCTTTGCCCATCAGGACCCCCCATCCATGCTGCGGCCGGTCCACAGCAGTGGATCGTGATGCTCAATGTACCAAGCAGGGACGCCGGTGATGAGGGTTCCATGAAAGCGGTGGCGCTTCTTTTCCAGATGAAACGATCACTAAACGCTTATGCCTAAGAAGTGCCTTGCACCCGATGGTCCACAAGCTGCCTGTACTAAGCCGGGCGGCAGGTAAGACAGACCGGTGTAGGTAAGGGCGCTACTCGTGCCGGTCATGTTCTCCGACCGATCTTCCAGATAATGCAGAATGGGCCAATGAACAGAGTAGTGGTTGGCCATTTCAACAGGATCGTGTTCGACGAAGTAAAACGCGGTGACGATTCGGAAATGCTGAGCCTTCGTGTTTCGGTTGAGCTGGAAGGTCTGACGGCAAGCCGGAGAATTACGCCCCACTACGCCAACGCCTTTGACGACCTCCGAGACTTCTTCGAGGACTTGGCCGCTCACTGGACTGGGTGGGCCGGCACCAAGCACTATGAGTCTTTGGAAGGCGACCTGAACCTCCGCGCCGAACATAATGGCCACATCCAGCTGATGTTCGCCCTGCAGGATCCGTCCTTTCCTGACGAATGGACCGTCTGTGGGAAAGTGACCCTCGAACCAGGTGAGGAACTCACCCGCGTTGCCGATGGCATCCAACTGCTGCTAAGCCTCTAATCGAAGAAAGCTCACCTGACCGTTGGCCTAGGTACTCGAAAAGGGCTTTCAGCCTGCCCGCTAACGGAATGGAAGCCGCTGGCGTTCATCGAGCACATGCAGCGTGAGTTAATAGATTCGTCCTCGCTCAAGGTGCGCTGGCTCCGGATGACCGCACCCATGACGGAGAGGGTGACAGCCCGTTCGAGCCGGGCCGAGTCCGGGTCCCCTGCACTGCGCAGGGGACCAAGCCTCCTGCCTCCTGTCTCCCTGACAGGCCGAGCCCCCGCAGCGGTTCAGACGACCGGGGTGAGGCCGGCAGGCGGCCGGCAACCGGGACGCTCAAAGTTGGCGGGGCGATTCAGCTTCCGGCACGATGAAGGTCCTTGGCGCTCAGACGCCGTTCAGATCACGAGGTAAGGGGAACCGCGACAACCATGAGCAATGAACCGGTGGACAAGTACGTCATCAGCCCCGCAGCGCATCGAGCCCTCTATGAAGGCCAGAGCGATTGGGTTGGCGCAGGAGACCTAGCCTCTTTTGCCTGGTTTGCGGGGGCCAAGGATCCCCTGGATCAGCAGGTTATGGCTATCGGAGTACTTGCCGAATTGCTTTTCCAAGGTCTGATGATTCCTGGGAACGTCCGGGAAAAGTTCGAACCGTGGGATTGCACTCCAAACGAAGCCTTTGAGGAGATTACAAGGTGGTGGCTGAGCCGACAGTGGAAATTGGAAGAATGGCCGTTCGATTCACCCAGCAACGGCGAAAGATTCATGCTTGCCTTCACGCCCAAGGGCAAGAAGCTAATTGAAGAGCTCGGTCCCTTCGAATACCCCGGCGAGGACGAGGACGACATCTGAAGCCTCCATCCAGGGCCTAGGCAGCACTCCCAACCGGCCGACTGCAAGCCGGACGGGGAAGACATCAGTTGAGTGCCGCTGGCCCTCACTAGGCTGGCCGGTTTGTGCCGGGACGGTCCGGGTTCCCGTGGCCTGAGTAGTGGGCTGCGAGCAGCTTCAGGCCGGTCTCGGATGCTGCCAAATCGATGGGGCCCTTGTCGGTATCGAGCGTTACGATTTTTCCCCTTATGGGCCATGGACCTTTTGCGGACGGGTCTGGTCTATCAAGGGGTACGAGGTTTGAGAAGGTTTTCAGGGGCCCGGCCAGAGGACCTGATACGCCATTTTTGGCCTGGAAGGTGAGAGTGCCGCCCTTTACCTGTGCATAGCCTATGGACCAAGGGCGTCTGGAGGAGCCCGGGACAGGTTTGCCGTACCGAAGGTGGCATTCAAAAAGACCCTGTTCAGCGTCCTTGGCTGCGCGCGCTTGTTTCAACGATGCGATGAAGCGGCCTGAAATGCTTGTCAGAACGACAGCACTCAGGAGCACGATGACGATGGCAGGCCACAATCCCACCGCCTCGCGCAGCAGGGTGAACGCGCTGAAAATAATGAAGAATGTGGCGAACGTTCCGCCCACGTCCAAGACCTGCTCCCACCGGCTGCGGGGCGTGGGATGCAACATCTGTTCCGCCATGATGCCCGTCCTGGTCTCATCGCTATAGGGAATTCCTGACACGCGATCACGGAGAGCTCCCGCATAAGCAACAACTTCCGTATCACTTATGCAGTCAGGCTACGCCCTGTATGACTGAAGCGGCGGCGCATCCCTGTCCGGCAGGAGGCCCATACAGAGCCGGTCCTTCGTCAAGACGGCTGACACCTTGTTGCTTGTTACCGGTGTGAGCGAGTTTCTTCTATCACACACCTTGACGGTCAGATCTTCGTGAACCTTTTTCGCAGTGGTGGACACTACTAGGTATGGGGGAACCTTCTTCTTTAGACGGTGAGAGCGACGAGGCGCTGCTGAAGCGGTGCGCGCGCGGGGATCCGGACGCGTTCGGCATTATCTTTGACCGGCACGCCGATGCGGTCTACCGGTATGCCTTCCGCCGTACCGGCTCCTGGCACGAGGCCGAGGAAATCGTCAGCATGACCTTCATGGAGGCCTGGCGCCACCGGGACCAGCTGCACATCGAACGCAAACCGATGATTCCCTGGCTCTTCGGCGTAGCCACCAATGTCGACCGGAATCGGAACCGCTCGAAGCGCCGGTACGAGGCGCTGCTGCAGCGGCTGCCGGTCCCGAGGCAGCAGCCCGATCCCGCCGACGCGACCGCCGCCAAGGTCGACGCCGAACGCGAAATGCAGGAGGTCCTGAAAGCCTTCGACCGCCTGCCGGCCAAAGACCGGGACGTGGCCATCCTGTGTCTGGTCCAGGAACAGACCTACGAGCAGGCCGCGGCCACCCTGCGGATCCCGGTCGGCACCGTCCGGTCCCGGCTCAACCGGGTCCGGTCCAGGTTCAAATCCGAGGGACCGGAATTGGCCACGGACAGCAGCGAACTTGTGGAAGGGAGAGAATGATGGGCATCCCGGACATCGACACCGAAGACTTCCCGCGGGCGCGCCGCGAACAGACCAGAACGGTCCTGCTGGCGGCCATGAACGCGGAAATCCGCAAACCGGAGAAGAAAAGGAACAGGCACACCGGCCTGATCGTCCTGGCCGGCATTGTCGCAGCCGGCACCACGGCTGGCGCCTTCTACGTGGCCAGCCAGTCCGTACCCGACCAGACCTTCATCCGCTGCTTCTACAGCCAGGACCTCAACGAACCTGACGGACTCGGTTTGGCTCAGCTGCCAGGTGAAGACACCGGAAGTGCGGTCGAGCGGTGCGCGGAAGCCTGGCGGGAAGGTGTTCTGACCCGGAACGGCATGAACCCTGCTCTCCGGGATCCGAACAGCGGATTCAACCCCGACGATCCCAACGGCCCCAAGTACCCGGTACCGGAACTGACGGCATGCGTCTACCAAGACATGGCCGCGGTAATACCCGGCGGCCCCGACATCTGCCAGCGCCTCGGCATACCCGCACTGGAACCGTAAGCCCAATCACTCCGTGCGCATTTGCATGACAGAGACTGTCTCAGCGAAGGCGCCTGTAGCCCGCAGCTTGTGCGCTGCGCAAGACAAAAGACACTTTCGCCAAACATACTCTGCAGGGGTTCGTGGCGAACTTTGCGCTTGGCCCTTGCAGCGATCAGATTCCAAGGCACCATATTGAAGACCGGTTCACGGGTGCTGGAGAGGCGATTAGTGGTCTGTCCGGACCAGGAAGTTCGGTGCCTGCTGGCTCCATCCTGACTGGTCTTTGACCCTCTCCAGACTCTTGGCGGCCGAGGACGGAGCCACGAGCCAGGCTGCTTCGGTTCGCTCCGGATTCTCCATCTTCAGGCCGCTGCCTTCGAAGCTCACCAGCAGCGTGCAGCCAATGGATCCGAGTCCGTTGGCGTCAGTGGGGTCCGCGGCAATCATGCAGAGCTTGTCGTCACCGCTGGGCACCCCGTAGTAGGTGACAGGCTCCACTGTTCCCAGCAGCCGGGTCTTCGAGGGATCAAGATCCATGGGCAGGCGGGACTCCCACGCCGCAGGAACTCTGTCCTCCGCCTGCTGGGGCCTGGCCAGTGAATCTATGATCCGGGACGCGTCCCTGGGCTCGGGTGTCGGTACCGCGGCGATAGCCACTGCTGCAGCTCCTGCAACCGCAGCTGCGGCAATAGCGATTTTGATTCCTCTGCGCATTTCTGCACCCCTTTGTTAACCCCACATCCGGTGGGCTGTTGGAGGGCCGGGCTTTCAGGCTGTCGGGGCTCAGCCTAGGACTGTCGAGGATTCCGAACCAGAGAGGCAAGACAATTTCGGGGAGATGATGCGAAATCGTGCCTCTGGTTTACCTGCAGGGTGCCCCACCAGGTGCGGGACCCGTGACAGTTTCGCTCGAGATAAATCGGCTTGCCACGTGTGATTCCCCTGCCCACGGATCTGTATGAGGCGTGCCGGCATGAGGGTAAGGACGGCTGTTCCTGGGCCCCTCGCCAGCGGTTTCAAGGCTTGGTACATTGAGCACCACGATCCATGAGCAGGGACTGATAAGGCAGGGCCCGGGGGTGCTGATGAGCAAGGACGGTTTCACCGTCACGTTTCCCGATGTCCGTAAATACTGGCTTATGGAAGTCGCGGAGCGCGTGACCACCCCGATATTTGTAGGCATCGTCCTGGTTGCCGTACAGCTCAGAATGCGAGAGATCATCGAGGGCTGGCTCCTTGCCACCGTCCTGGTCGCCGCTTTCGTCCTTCTGATCGCACTTGCCGTCTACATGGGCATGACCAAAAAGGACCTCGCCCGGCTCGTCAATGAGCAGTTCGCTGTCGAGTTCGCACGGCGAACCGGCTGCGAGTACCCCCAGCACCTTCAGGTTCTGCAAACAAAGAAGCCCGTCCGGGTCCGCAGCAAGGAAGGGTCCATCTCAAGTTGGAGCGTCAAACGACGGCGTGACACCTTCCACGTCAGGTCCGCTTAGGATTCAACGAACTACAGGAGGAATCCCGTGCAGATGGACCCGTTCGTGTTGATGATGATAGCCATCCTGCTTGGATTTCCTGCGGCTATTTATGCGATGAAGAATCCACGCGCCAAAGGGGAAGCCTTAGGATCCACCCGGATTGCCCTCATGACGCTTAGCTTCATTGGTCTCTTGTTCCTTATCGCGGCACTCACTCTCAAAGTCAGCGCCTGAGGCGGCGTAATGCATTTCTGTAAGTCGCTTGCGGCACGCCACCTTGGCCGAGACGGTAGGGCCGGAGATGATTGACACCGGCAGGGCAACCGGATCGAATTAGGGCATGATGTCCGCGAAGGCTGAAACCGGCCTCCGGATTGCTGACGGGCTTGTGGTCATCGTCCTGGGGGTCCTGTCCGGTGTCCTTTTCTGGGGCCTGCCCTTTGATTCCTGGCTACGCATCCTGGTATCCGTTGCGGCCGGTCTCGTTGTCCTTGCCGGGGTTGTCGTGCTGTCCGGACGCAGCCACGGTGGCAGGCTCAGACTGACCCGCCGCCGATGGAAGTACATGTCCGTCATCGGGTTCGGGGTTGTCACGGTCGTTGTTGCGGTCATCAGCGCTCCGAACTTTTTTGCCAATCAAGCACTGGCACTCTTTCCGTGCCTCACAGGTATGTCTCTTGCCCAACTGTTTGAGCCAGAGGTCACTCAGAAATTCACCGCCTCCCAGCTCAGCAGCCGTGATGCCGACATCTGGAAGAGGATCATGACGGGCTCGGCTTTGACAGGATTAGTTCTCGGCGCCGGTGCAATTGCCGCCGCACTGTCCGGCGGGCTCACCTTGGCAACCATTCTGCCCCCGCTTGCTGTTTTCTTTCTTGCCATCGCGGCCGCCATCTGGACGATGCTGAGGGCCAGGAAGAAGCAACTCGACGGCAGCGCATAACAACGGATGGGGACCGGTCGGCAGGACCGCTAAGTCGCTCTCCCGATGCTCGGCGGCAGCCCAGCCGGCTCGGCCTGTGCATACTGTTTCGTGCAAGGGGCTCGATAAAAGGCATTCCCGATCGAGTCGGTATGTGGGGTCACATAGCCCTAGCTAATTCTGTGCCGAGGAAGGCATTCCCGTGCCGTGGGGCTGGCCGGTTACGTGGCTTCGTGCTGTGATGACAAGACAGATTCCGAACCTTCTGCAGGCAGGAGAAGTGGCATGTCCCATCAATCTTTTCAGCGGAACCAGGTCCCCACAGTGGTGGTGCTGGCCGCTTTCGTCACCGTGCTGTGTTGGTTGCTCATGCTCGGGATATGGACCCTTGGAGCCGGCTCGGCGAACATCTTCATTGTGCTTCCCGTGCTGGCTACGGTCGGTCTAATTGTCGCCGTCCGACGCTGGCGCCGTTGACTTAACAGGCTGCAAAAAGCGCTGCGGCCAGAGGCATGGAGCTGACGATTCTTCTGGCCAGCCGGATAACAGAGGTTCCTTGTCGAGGCAGTGCTTCTGCGGATCACGTAAGTTTCGAGCCCTTGTTTAGGGGATCGTCCTGTGAGTCCTCGCTTGATAGATTGACATTCACGATTCACTGATAAGGACACTCAACCCCGCTCCCTCTCCCGGCAAGGAAAAGCTTAGGGCTCACTTCCAGGACCGCTGCATAACTACAGAAACCGCCTCTTGAAGGGCCCCATCCATGAAAAGGCGCTGGATCGCTCGCTCCGCTGCTCTGATAGTTCTTACTGGAGTTATAGTTTGGGCCATCCGTACGGACAGACTCGACATGCTGCTTTTCATGGGCCTGCCGATGTTTTTCGTCACCTTTTTCATCTTTTCGGCTGTAGGAAAGGGCAGGCGAGGCATGTCGGAGCCTGACAAGGAGGGGCATCCTCGAGTCGATGGATGAGGGAGTCCTGCCGCCCATTCAAACGGACCTTAAGTCTCAAGTGTGGGGGCGAAGGTTTCTGCCCCTGAGAGTGCCTGCATCCCGCGGTTAAGAAGGCTCCCTCGGCGAGACGGCTGGCTTCTCAGTGGAGATGTATTGCCCTCACAGCAGTTTCACGCAAGGATGAGCGGACATTGGTCCGGTGTGAGGCGGGGAACAGATGCGCAAGAACTTCAGCTTGTCGTGGCTGCAGATAGTGGCTCTTCTCGCAATCGCGGGAACAATAATCGCAGTCCCAGACCCGAATCTGCCTCGTTTCATGCTCGCAGGATTGCTCGTTCTGGTAGTCGTTGCGGGAATTTTCGTAAGGTTGACGGGGAACGGGGGCCGGGAGGGAAAGCGGGACGAGACCATCTCCCGCTAACAACCAACTCATTCGGTTCACTACAGGCGGGAGGAAAGACCGCTTTTGCCGAAGCAGTCTGAAGGCCACACCGCAGGCTTAGAGTTTCTGTGCGGGCCTCAGCGAGGCTGCGGTTGGGTGATGGTAACTCGTGCCCGTTGGATGTCAGGCCGGGCAGCGGCAAGCTCTATCCGGCCCCCGTTGGTTTCGAGGGTGATGAAGCGCGGTGGGAAGGAGAATCCGAACAGGGCTTCCTTCCAAGTCGGTTCCCTCTCACTGCCGACCCCTTCGACCGGCAGCGCAACAACATCGCCGCTCTCAATTCCTCCACGGAAGGGCTGGAATTCAAGCTGGCCCTCACCGGGGGCTGCGAAGCCGTACTGCCACTTGCCGGTGAGCGTCGGCGCGGATCCGGAGGTAACCCGCAGGTAGCACTTGAACACGCCCCGGGCCGCCCTTCGGCGGTCCCGCCAGTACCCCAGAAGCATGACGATCCAGAGAATGACCAAAAGAAAAGCCATCGACGACAGGGCGTCCGCCCAGTCCTCCCCACCTATCAGCGTTCTCAACCAAGTGAGGATCAGGAACACCAGGATCTGCGTGAAGACCTGTACCGCGAGTCGCGCGAGCCGTTTCGCCGTGTCCATAACCCCATCAAACACCCCAGTGGAATGGGCGTGAAGGCTCTGCCTCTATGGCATGGGTGGTTAAACGAGCAGACCTTAACTATTGTTTTCCTGCTTCGCATCTCGCAGTCCGCAAGGCACCTTGATCCCTTCCGGGTCCGGGGATGATTCCCTTGCTGCCTTTGCAACCTTTAACCCGTCCGGTGCTCTGGCGGGCCCCATGGACCGAATGTAGCGTGACCTGTATCACGACAAACCACGCTGTGCCTGATACAGCGGCTGATCGACAGGACGGAACCAATGAAACGGAACACTGGGATCTGCGGTTTGATTCTTACAGGGGCGCTGGTGCTGACCGGCTGCGGAGGAGAGGCGGAATCGGAATCGTCCGAACCGGCCTCGGCGGCCCCGGCGTCCTCCGAGGCGCCGTCGCCGACGCCCACCGCGGCCAAGACCTATACCAATGAGGACCTGACCGCTCTGGTTTCCTCCCTGACCGATGCGCAGGGCCAGCCTTTGACCGTGGTGCCGGCGGCCCAGCTGGACCAGCTTCTGGCCCAGGCCAAGGAAATGCAGTCCACTGCCACCGTCACCCCGGAGGCCTGCGCCGCGTTCGCCACCGAGAACGCCCAGGTACCCGAAGGCAGCACCTACGCCGCGGGTACCAGCCAGGCGGCTGCGGAAAACACGGTGACCACCGTGACTGTCATTGCGGTTCCTGATCCGCAGGCCATGGCCGAGGAGATCGCCCAGGCCAGGCAGGCCGCCACCGAGTGCGCCAACTTCCAGATCCAGGTCCAGGGCCGGACAATCACCGGCCAGGTGCAGCCGCTGGAGGTGACCACCATCGGCGAGGAATCCGTCGGCACCCTCGTCACCCAGACCCTGGACACCGGGGAGACCCAGTCGATCATGACCATTGCCGGCGTCCAGGGACCGCTGGCGGCCAACGCGGTCAAGATCGGTGCCAGTGTCCCGTCCCAGGCGCAGGCCGAACTCGTCAAACTCGCCAACGACGCACTGGCACAAGGCCAAAAGGACTGAACACCGGCAGCAAACGGGCCGGGCGAAAACCTGCCCGGCCCACCCGCGACGGGACCAACTCGCCTTAATAACCGCGCCGTTCATGAGACTGTCGGCTCATCTAGGAGGCTCTGAATGTTATTCATGCCCAAGAGAGGTGAGGTCTGGATGCCTCTCGATCGCGGAAGATTTATGGCCATATCGTGGGGACTGACTGCCTTGGGTGCGCTAGGAGCCGGAATTATTTTCGGTAGCTGGCTCCTAGTAGTCATCGGCGCAATGGTGCTAATTGCGGATATTGGTGTGCTGATTACTGTTGAGCGCACTTTTCACTACGATCCGCAGCGCCGTGCACGATTGCAAGCGAAATGGCCGCTAATAACCTGCTCGGTCATACTGATTATGGGTGCCGCTATATTATTCATGACCTCCGAGGAAATGCTCTTCCCTGCTATCTTCATGGGCCTTTGCGGGCTGGGTGGCATCGTGGCGGAGCTATTGCGCAAGAAAGAGTATGAACGTCCAAGCGAATGAAGTAGCCGCGTGTTATGGGATGGGGTACGTCACCCCCTCAGTACAGACGGCCTGCAAAGCATGCAGGATACAAGCCAGGATGGGCGGGAGGTTCAGGAATTGTCCGGGTGCCGGGTGCGTCCGGTTTCGTACATCAGGTCCCCGGCGTCCTGAAGGTTCCGGAGGCTGTCAGCTATCTCCTGGGCTTGGGCTGCCTCGCAGGAGAGGGAGATGAACCGGGTGGTCATGACCTCGACCAGACAGCCCATTCGGGCGAATTTCTCCGCGAGGGTATGCCACTCGGCGCCGGGCTCAGGGGTAGCGGGCACGATGATCCGGAAAGTGTAGTTGCCGCTGTCGCGAAGGATACCGGTGGCCACCAGGGGGCCTTCAGCCGAGGCGATCACGCTCACCGTGTCGCCGAAGTTCAGATCGTATGCATAGGCCGGGATGGCCAGCAGAGTCACCTCCCCGCCCGGTTCAAGCCGGCCCTTGAGGCCCTCCCAGATCCGTTCGCCGTCTTCATCCTCTTCGGGCATGGGGAACCAGACGGTGGTGTCGGCCGCGCGGGCCTCATCCAGGGGAACAAGCTCGTTGTTGTTCCAGCGGCCAACGACGCTGGGATGCTCCTTGTAGACATTCACCTCAGAAGACTATGGCCAACCAACGGAGAACCACGATTGTGCGGCATCGGGCCGGAACAGGCCGCGGGGCAAGACGCCTGGGGCCAGTGGTTGGGCCGTGAGGCCTAAAGCGGCTTGTTCGATGTCTCCTGAGCGCGCTTATATTCCAGACGCATTTGGAAGAAAATAGCGACGAATATCAGGGCGAACGCAAAGCCGCGAAGTACGCTCCAGATGGAGTCACCGGCGGCAATCGCCCAGATAGCCGAGACCAGGAAAAGTAGGAATAGAACAGGAGAGGCAATTAGACAGAACTTTGCCAGCGCCCTTGGAACGGGTTTTCTTGAAGCTTGGCGTCTCATGCGGTTCCGCTCCTGTTAGACGATGAATATACGCTTCGGGTGGTTGATAGCGGTGACGCCGGCAGCCGGCCGATTAGAAGAGTGCGAATCGTTGGCGGACGGTTGGCCCCTTTCACCGGCGGCATCTGTGCGCTCAGCCTACGGCTGCGGACAGTTCCTGGCCAGAGATTTTCCAGCAGCGCACAGCTCATGTGTGCACCCGCACGGCTCAGTACAGGCAAGATAGGAGGCTGCTTGAGGAGACGGAGTCGGCTAGTCCCCCAGTGGACGGGATGTTACGCCCAGTATTTTTCTCCGCTGCTTTGAAGAGGGATGAGAGGCACAAGAGTCACCAGGCGACGTCAGGTAGCCACTTCTTTTGAGGCCGCACCAGTCGTCCGAATTTACGGTGTAATTGTTCGGCTCTGGGAGCCTTCCTCGGAATGCGTCCGGCGATCGAGAACAAGTGCGGTTACGACCACGATGATGGATACCACCGCGGTGATGGCGATAGTCAGGGCCGCAACATTCGGCGGCTGGGTGAATGCCAGAACCGCCATGCCCACGATGAAGACCGCATTGGCCACGAGAATCGCGATCAGCACTTTCCTCAGCCGGACGGCCCTCCTGTGGAGGTGCGCCTCTGACTGAGCACTCCGGTGTCCCATTAACCGTGCTATGACCATTGCCGGTCCTAGGGCTACCATGCCGACGAACGGCATAGCTCTCGTGAGAGGCCCGATCAGGTCTGGTTGGGCGACTGCGAGAGCAGTCATCGCGACCATGATGGCGATTGCGGGCAGAAGAATGGCAGCTCGCACTTTCAGGCTCGGATTCATGTCTACGCCCCTTATTCCTGTGTAACGGGGACGATACCGGCAAATCGCACGCTTGCACAGGGTGCGCGTTGACTCATAGAAAACCTCCGCGCAGCTGCAGTCGTTGCCTCAGAGCAATACCTCCGCGAACGCCGGTTCGTTGCCTCGGATGAAAACCTCCGGCAACGGCGTGGTGTCCGGGTCCGGGGACCGGGTGCGGTTATGCCCGTTCTCATGGAGCTGACGATGAGCCAACGCAAGGCCGTGACGAAGAAGAAGGCCCTGGCCTACCGGTCCGCCGACCGGGCCGGGAAGGGCCGGATTCTGGACGAGCTGGTGGAGCTGACCGGCTGGCACCGCGACCACGCCCGCGCCGCGCTGCGCGGGGCGCTGGTCCTGAAGGCGGTGCGGCCGCGGCCGGGCAGGGCACCGGTGTACGGGCCGGAGCTGCTGCCGGCTCTGGTCACCTGCTGGGCGGTGCTGCGGGCCCCGGCCGGCAGGCTGCTGGCCCCGATGCTGCCCACCCTGGTGCCGCTGCTGCGCCGCGACGGGGAGCTGGATGTCACCGACGCGCAGGCGGAACTGCTGGTACGCATGAGCGCGGCCACGATCGACCGCAGGCTCGCGCCCGAGCGGGCGAAGATGCTGCCGCGGGGCCGCTCCCATACCAAACCGGGCTCGCTGCTCAAATCCCAGATCCCCATCCGCACCTGGGCCGAATGGGACGACGCGGTCCCGGGGTTCGTGGAGATCGATCTGGTCGGCCACGAGGACGGAAACGCCTCCGGGGAATTCTGCTTCACCCTGACGGTGACAGATATTGCCACCGGGTGGACGGTGAACCGGTCCGTGCGCAACAAGGCCGCCAAGTGGGTCTTCGAGGCCCTCGAGCACGTCATCGCCGTCTTCCCGTTCCCTGTTATCGGGATCGATTCGGACAACGGCTCCGAGTTCATCAATGAGCACCTGCTCAGGTACTGCACGGAGCACCGGATCACCTTCACTCGCTCCCGGCCCTACAACAAGAACGACGGTGCCCACGTGGAGCAGAAGAACTGGGCCCGGGTCCGCGAGCTGGTCGGATACCTGCGCTACGACACCGCTGCGGAGCTGGAGAAGCTCAACGAGATCTGGGAGCTGGACCGGATCTTCACCAACTACCTGCTCCCTCAGCAGAAACTCATCGAGAAGCACCGCCGCGGGGCGAAGGTGATCAAGAAGCACGACGCCCCGGCCACCCCGCACCAGCGCGCCGTGCGGCACTCGAAGATGCGCAAACGCCCGATCATCCGGATGAACGCCGCGTTCAAGCGCATCAAGCCCGCCGCCCTGTCCCGGCAGATCCTGGCCCTGACCGCGGAACTGGAAACACTCGCCCGCGCGAAGAAACCGGCACCGATCAAACCCGCCGTCAACCGGGCCTGGAACACCTGACCCACCCGGAGCCTTTTCAATGAGGCAACGAAGACGCTAATCCGGAGGTTTTCAGATGAGGCAACGAATATTCTTTCCCGGAGGTATTGCAATGAGGCAACAGGGGGTGTCAGCGCTGGGAAGTGCGCCAAGACCGCCGATCATGGCTCTCAGGAAGCGCGGGACGTCGTTAGCGTGGTTCAAGCACCTCTGCACGGTGTTCAAAACCCGCCCGCACAAAGCCGGCTCTCCGTCGAGACGGCTGATGCCTTGATGTCCTAGTGCCGATGTGAGCGGATTTCTTCTGTCGCGTCCGTTGCTAGGCATGGCGTCCGAGCTATGGGGCAGATGATTTGTCGCTGTTCCTGCCCATGGCCGCTTCCTGGGCCTTGGTCTTCCGCAACCTGATGAATCCCATCACCACAATCACAGTGAGGACTACTGCACCGACTGGGAGGAATATCTGCTCTCGGGGACCGTCCAGATACGCGGTGATTGCAACGGCCCAAAGGCCAGCGGTCAGCACAGTGACAAAGATGAGAGGGCCTTTCATCTGAGTTGAGTTGTACTGGAAGGTTCGTGGCCGCTCTTTCGCTTGTTCCCCGCTCTTCTCCACACCGGACCTACGGTTCCTGGTCGCATGTTGGTAGCCAAGCCAGCTCATGTAGAAAACGAAGATCCCGGACGGGATAGAGGTGAGGGAACTGTACTCATCCGGTAGAAGAAAGATGATGACAACCAGGGAAACAACGAACAGAGTGAAGGCCAACAAGACTTTGTACCCGGTTTTCATCTCCCCATCCTTATCCTTCTGACAAACCGACCAGCCCAGCATGTGGCCTCAGCCTATGATGGTCAGGCATTGAAGACTAGAGACTTTCCTGAACCATAAGCGATAGTTGCCGGCCGATACGGGCTGGCCGCGGGAAGAACCGTGGGATCAGGTATTTCCTCCGTCCCCGGACGCAGGTGCTTCCTGGTCCCCTTCCTCAGCCCTGGCCCGGGTCTTCCTCCGGTGGCTGCGGGCCAGCAGGATGATGGCTGTGACAACCAGGGCTGCGGCGATGGCTGCCGCCCAGCCGGCTCCCACCATTCTTTCCAAGACGAGGAACAGGGCGATGGGTACCATCGGACCCAGGAACCCAAACAGGTACTTTCTCCAGAACCTTCCGGCACCAGCGGTATTTCCTTCTGACCGCAGTCCCTGGCTGTGGTCCACATTCGGGTTGATCCCCGGCGGCACAGGATCCATTCCGAAGGGGTTTCCAAACATGGCGCCTCCTGAGTCAGTACGGCAACGGCCCGGCTTTCTTCTGAGTGTGGCGGCGGTAGGCCAGGTACACAACGTCGCCGATTACATCAGGGCCGTCTCTCCTACTCACCCCGAGCCGTTGTGCGGGCAGGCCAGAGTCATGGAATCCGCGGGATGTATGGCCCCTTGGCTGAGGCGATTTACTTCTAAAAGCTAAAGCCTTGGCCGGTACGGCCTTACGCGACCCCAGGCCCGATGCTTGCAGTCAGCCGGTTATAGCGGACCCTGCAGGTGCAGGTTGTTGAGCCTGAAAAGGAAAGCGGCCATGGCATCCCGGTTGACCGGCTGGCCGGGACGGAAGGTGCCGTCATCCCAGCCGGTGATGATGCCGTTGTCCGCCAGCCAGGTGATTTCCCCATGGAACTGAGTACCCGGAGGCACGTCCCTGAAGCGTGAAACCTGGGGAGCCGTGTCGTTGGCGCTGTAGAGGGTGCGGAACATGAAGGCGGCCATGGCGTCCCGGTTGACCGGCTGACCGGGGCGGAAGGTGCCGTCATCCCAGCCTCTGGTGATCTTGCTGTGCGCCAGCCAGGTGATTTCCCGATAAAACTTATCGGTGGGCGCGACGTCGGTGAAGGGTGAGGTTGCGGGCGGATCGAACTGCGGTGATCCGTAGAACCGATAGAGAAAGGCCGCCATGGCATCCCTGCGCACCGGCTCGAGCGGGCGGAAGGTGCCTTCGTCGTACCCGGTGGTGATGCCTGCGGCGGCCAGCCAGCTGATTTCCCGGTGGAACAGGGCGGTGGAGGGAGCGTCGGGGAAGGCGGGGTTCCGTTCCTCGGGCACCTCCATGATGGATACGGTGCCGTGGGTCCAGTTGGCCACGTACATGGTTTCACGGTCCGGGCTGAGCACAATGTCGAAAGGTGAGTGGAAGTAGTAGGGTTCCAGCTGCCGCGAGCAGACGACCGCGTTGGTGATCAGGTCGACCACCGCCACACGCCCGTGGTAGGACTCGGCTACGTAGGCGCGCTGTCCCGATTTGCTGAGCACCACCTCTTGCGGGCTCATGCCCACCGGGATCCGGGCTGTCACGGTGCGGGAGGGAAGGTCGATGACGGCCATTGACCGGTCCCCGCGGGTGTTGACGTACAGTGTTTGTCCGTCTTCGCTCAGGGCCGTGCCATCGCCGATGGAAACTTTGAGCTCGATGGTGTCGATGATCGCCCGGGCGGCCAGATCGACAATGTAGACGCTGCCGTTACGCGAACTGGTGAGGTAGGCGTAAGTATCGGTGGGGTCCAGGATCAGGGAGCTTAGCTCGGATAGGGGAGAGACTTCTCCGGACTGGTAGAACTCCATGGTGTCGAGGACGGTATCGGTGGCGGTATCAACCACGGACACTTTGCCGCGAAAGTCCAGCACGTAGGCTCTGGATCCGTCACGGTTGAATTCCAGATGGCCGGGAGAACCTTCAACCGGGATGGTGGCGGTGACTTCGTGGGTTGCGGTATCGAAGACCTGCACCTCTCCGCCGTCAAGGGGGATGTAACCTTTGGTACCGGCGGGGTGAAGTGCTACCTGCCCGGTGTAGCCGACATACCGGTAGGGCCTGGGGATGGTTGCCAGCTTCTGAAGGGACCGGGTGTCAAAGACCGAGACGGATAGACCGTGTTCGAGTGTTGGTGCGGTACTGGACACGTACAGCCGGGTTCCGTCGGCGTTCAGCGTGACCATGCTGGCGTAGCCCTCATCAACGCGCAGTTCCCGGATTGGGGTGGGGTCGTCCTCCGACCGGTCGCACCCCCAGAAGCCCGGGGCCTGCGGCCCCGTGGTTGCCGCAGGGGAAGGAGCCGGAGCGGCTCCGGCCGGAGCGGCGAAAACCAGGGACAGCAGTATCGCGCAGGCTGCGGCAGCGGTAGTGCGTGCGGTACTGCGACGATTCATTCCAAGTCCCCCAACTCAAACTCCGGACGCGACACCGCGTTCATTGAGCAGACTATAACCCGCAGGCCTACCGCAAAAACATGCTCCTGCAAATATTTTCAGAGGCGAGTTGAAGGTCAACGATTTACGAGCGGCCTGTGCGATCCCTCAGCACGCCTTGACACCGCCCGTAGCTTCCAGAGGCTGAGCGCTCCTGCAAGGACGGTGAAGTCGTAAATGGCAGGAAGAGTTACCGTTTCGATCCCGTACACTTCCAGGTCCTTGACCGTTTGAACGCTCCATAGGAGCGCGATCACGGCCGCTATGGCCGTAGTAACGACTAGGGCGTTGTAGGCCGACTTCTTTCCCCGGAAAGCCAGCAGCAGCAGCCAGAACAGACCCCCTGCTAGCAGCAGCATCAGAACTGCCGACATGGCAAAGAGCGGGCCGAGACCCATGATCTCGATCTGATACATGTCTGCGCCTTCAGGTGGAAACAGCGTGCGTACCGCTGCGATCAGGAGAATCATTCCGGCGATAGCCGCAATCCCGACAGCGATCAGGCCAAGGGCAAATCCAGCCTTGGGTTTCCTGCCCGCCTTGCCCCTCTCTGAAGGCTCCCCGGCCGGGAGCGAACCAGGGCCACTGTCTGAAGGCATGCACTGATCGTAACTGCCGCAGCACTTGTCCCAGGCCGCGACCCATCGCCTGATCTAACTATCCGATAACAGGCCTTGAAATCCGCCGGAGGCAGGACTAATTCAGAAGAGCCATCGGGCAGCGGAGCGCTTAGCGCTCTGGGGGCGTTGGTCGCCGTAGCTTTTCCAGTGCTTCATCGGCCCATTGGACAGACTTTATTGCGCTGCCCGCAGCGGTAATTAAAGCCGCAGCGAGGACAGGATTCACCAAGAGCATGCCGAAGAGTGTGAGGAAGACCGTATATCCACATATGACTTTAAGAGCCAAACGATCTCCGGGATGGTCCAACGACACGGAGAGACGTAAGTAACCTGCAACTCGGTGGAGATGGCCCTCTTCATCGGCAGTTGTTGCCTCAAGTACAGCATCTAAGTCAGCCTCAAGATCATCCGTCGGACCATACTCGCGAAGCGAGCGACTAAGGGCTACAAAATCCTCATCATGGGAAACCCGGTTGACTCCGAAAGCATCGGGTTTGCAGGTTTCGGCGCTGATTAGATCCTGAAGGAGACGGGAGACGTTGGGGGCGCCTATAAGCCGTTGATACATATTGCCTAGCGACGGAATCGCTACTGCACGCGAATAGGACAGCGCGGCCAGAGAAACGGTCGAAGTGCTTTGTGGACTCAGGTCTAGGTTCTTGACGAGGTTTCCGACCACGCCGGCTACCACGGAAGTGTGCGGAAACAGGTTCTGGTCTTTGACGAGGTTCCCCACCACACCGGCCACCGGGGAAGTGTAGGGGGTCAGGCCCAGGTCTTTGACGAGGTTTCCCACCACGCTGGCCACCACGGAAGTGTGCGGAAACAGGTTCTGGTCTTTGACGAGGTTCCCCACCACACCGGCCACCGGGGAAGTGTAGGGGGTCAGGCCCAGGTCTTTGACGAGGTTTCCCACCACGCTGGCCACCACGGAAGTGTGCGGAAACAGGTTCTGGTCTTTGACGAGGTTCCCCACCACACCGGCCACCGGGGAAGTGTAGGGGGTCAGACCCAGGTCTTTGACGAGGTCCTGCACTGTGAATACTGGCGCCGCAGGGGCTGGTTCAGTCATGGCTTGCTCTATCGTTCCTGTTGCTCGCGCCAGCAATAACGCGAGCAGCATACTCTTGAACTCCGAGGAACACTGCTGGCCTCCAGTAAAGCAGTGGAAGCCATTCCTGCATGGCAGGATGCGGTGGACACACTGGGTCCGCCGCTCGAGAGCCGCCCGCTGCGGAAAATAACTTGTGCCAGCTTTCAAAGCCTCTGGCTAGGATTCACCGGGTAGCCGTAGGCTAAGCGCAAAGCCGTCTCCTGAACTGGGAGTCTGTGCTTGTGTTTCGTAGAAGGATCACAGCAGCCACCGTGGAGGCATAGCGATACCTTCCAGGTGTGGATCACTGAGGAGGTCGTGTGACGCGGGAATGGTCTACCAAACGGAAAGTTCTTGTTGGGGCGGCGCTCGGAATCCTTGGCATTGCTGCAGCTGTGCTGCTGCCCTCAAGCCTGCAGTTTTTGGCAGTCGTCCTCCAGACCCTGTTCGGTCTCTACATCTGCTACTTGGCTTATGAACACGTAACCAGAGAGCGCGAACAGTGAGGCCCTGTGAGTCCGATGCTAATGCTTGGTATGCGGGCCGTTCTGGCCACCTGCGTCCGAATCCGCTGCTGCAGCAGCCTTTAGTTTCCGCAAGTGATGGATCGCCATTACCAGTGCAATGGTCGAAAGTATGGGTGTAACGGGCAGGAACCAGTCTTTGATTTCTCCGGCGAGCAAGAGGGCAATCAGCATTGCCCAGAAGCCTGCGGTGAGAATGGCAATGCCGACTACCGCGACCTTAGCCTGATTTACGTTCGGCCTTGGACCTACTCCCGGTCCCCTGCCCTGAAAATTATTCGGAACGAACATGATTCCACTTCCGCATGCGTAGAGGGCCTCAAGTAACTCGCTGCAGCTTTCTGAAACCTCAGTATATGAATCACACACTGCGCCGCTATAGCCATTGGCCGCATAGCAACTGGTCTTAAGGCGGCCCGCTCTTACTGCCTCTTGGCTCGACTGCCCGACGGTTCTTTCAGATGAATGCGCCAGCAGGTCCCTCCGGCGAAAAGCGTCTCCCAATCGATTCAATGCAGGACTCTGACAAGACAGAGCTGGTCCTCTTCCCGTGCAAGGAACGGATCATCTTGCCACCATGTCTTGCAAGGAAATCCTGGTCGGGTGTGCTCAGTTCTGGTTCCGAGACATGTTTGAGGGTTTGGATGCGTCCGTTAACCGGTCTTCCCACCGAACACACGCAGCAGTCACCTGCGATGCCCTGTGGGACCTTGGAGTCAGGAACCTATTCAGGCATATCCGCCTGTGATTTTCGGCTGTTACTTACGGCGACTCCAAGACGACCGGCTACTACCAAGACCCCGCCTACGGCGGAGGCCTTCGTCATGTCCGGATCAGGCGAACAGTTCAGCGGGGGGTGTCTCCAGGGGCAGGTCCTTCACCTTGGGGTTGTGGCCGTCCTGGAGGTTGCATCCCTGAAATGGTCCGTCGGCGGACATCAGGCGCGTCATGTGGGGGTCGGCGTGGTCGCGCCACCATACGGACATGCCGGTTTGTCCGTCCAGGCGCAGGTGTTCCCAGGAGCGCCACAGGGCCTCCAGACGGCTGAACGCTTCGGGGTGCAGCCACCACTGTGAGCACCACAGCAGTCCGCCGGTGCCGGCGATGTCGGTTTTGCGGCGGTAAATCACCGCAAGGTGTTCCATAAACGCGGGCAGGTTCTTGAAGTGCAGCTCCGGAGCGGGGTTCTCCTGTTCGGGAGGGGCACTCTCCTGTGTGGTCTGCTGATCGTCGGATTCCCATGCCGCTTGTACGTCCATCTCAGCCTTCCTTGGCCAGGGAAGACCAGCGGTTGGCGGCGGCTGTTTCAGCTGCCGCCGCAGGCTCCGGCTGCGGTTTGGACGGGTCGTGGGCATCCTCGGATGCGGCGGATTCGGCGGCGTAGGGCCGGGCGCTGATCGGCACCGTGCGCAGCAGGGCGGCCCGGGCGCCGGAGCCGAGCATCACGGCCCGTCCCCGCGGCAGGGAGGCGAGGTCCGCGACCGAGAGGATTTCCTCGCGGGAGTCCTGACGGCTGGTGGAGCGGCCGTCCTTCTGGCGGGAGACGGAGACGGCGGTGTACTGGTACTGGCCCACGAGCTCGGAAAGCATCTTCAGGAAGCCTTCCTCTTTGACGTTGCCGCCGTAGGTGAAGACGTTGGCCGTGGAGAACAGCTTTTTCATCCCTGAGTCATTCCAGACATCCACGCCCTGGGACCAGGACTGCAGGAAGGTGGAGACGACGATGCCCCGGGAGCCGTAGTGGCTGTAGAGGTCGGGCAGGTTCGCCCAGCGGCAGACGTTGGCGGCCTCATCGAGCACGCACAGCATCGGTGTGGCCAGCCGGCCGCCGCGCTGGGTGACGGCGTACTCTTCGGCGGCCGTCACGGTGGCGACGGTCAGGGAAGTGACCAGGGGCCCTGCGGTGCCTGCGCCCTCCTTGGAGAGGGCGTAGAGGGTGTTTTTGCCCCGCACGAACTCTTCGGGGTGGAACTGCGGCCGGTTGTCGTCGGGGCCGGCGGGGTTGACCCAGGGTGCGATCTTCTCGTTCTTCAGACATGAGGCCATCTGACGGGCAGTGCCGTAGATGCCTTCGCGCTGCTTATCCGGGGCGTTAATGGCACCGGCGACCGCATCGGCTTCCTTGGCCCATCCGGCCTCGCGCAGGTACTGCACAGCCCGGTCCTCGGTGGGACGGGTCAGCCAGTAGTGCACCCGTTCGATGGGCTCTTCGCCCACGGCGGCGGCCAGCAGCAGGCCTGCCAGCAGGTCCTTGCCGGCGGAGTCGAAGTAGGCGTCTCCTGACTTGGTCCCGGCCGCGCGGGAGCCAAGGGCGAAGTTGGTGGCCATCTCGGCGGCCCGTTCGCTGTCGGTGACGTAGGTCAGCGGGTTCCACCACCAGGTGGGTTTCTCGCCGGCCACACCCTGCGGGTCGAAAACCCACACATCGCCGTCCTTGGCGCGGATGTCGCGGGTCAGATCGGGCAGGTCGCGTTTGTTGGAGGTGGCAATGACCGGACCCGGTGCTTCGATGATCGAGGGGGCGGCCTGGCTGGTGGTCTTGCCGGTACGGGTGCCCCAGATGTGCAGCAGGGTGTCCTCCCAGGAGGCGTAGAGCGGAGTTCCGGTGCGGACCATCTTCCCGAGCATCACGCCCGGCGCGTCGACGCCGAAGCGCTGGGCCTTCTTCTCGGCTTCCTTGAGAGTGAACGGAGCGACATCCTTGATGGAGGCCATGTAGCGGGCGGCCCGATCGTGGCGGACCCGGTTCTTGTTCCGGCGGTGGCGAATGATCGCCGCCCACGTGAGCAGGCCCAGGAACAGGACGGCGACCAGGACCACGAGCAGGATTTCCACCCACCGCCAGACGACGGCGCCGGTGAGTAGCCCGAAGGCCACTGCCCAGAACCCATCCGGGATCCCCTCCGGGCGCGGGATGAGGGTGTGTCCGAGCGAGGCTACGACCCAGAGAGCCGAAGGCACCCCGAAAAGCAGGGCCATGCCTGCGGCCAGCAGGCCGGTCTCACCGTTGACACCGGCCTTGCGCTTGGCATCGAGTGAGCTCATCGCTGACCACCTTCGCGGGCTGCACGGGCCTTGGCCTGATGCCACTTCTTCTCGGTGTCGTGCACCTGGGACCGACGCTCCGTGGGCGTGAACTGCATCTGGAACGGGATCCCGGCCCGGGAACCGACCTTGATGAAGAACTTGCCCTGCCCCGGCGGGGGTTCCTCGGTACGGTCGTCGTCGTACCATTGCCGGTTCTCTTCGGTCTCGAGCCAGGCCTGCAGCTCGGTGTCGCTGATTTGCATCGCTTCGTCGAGGGAAGCGAATACGTCGTCGTTGGTGTATTCCAGGGTCTCGTCGCCGCGCCGGTTCCAGGCGGGCGGGTCCTGCCAGTGAGCCAGCTGTTCCTGCTCACGCAGGCTCAGCGGCACCGACGGTGTCAGCAGCGGCATTTCCGATTTGGCCAATCCGCCCAGGATCTTGATTCCGGTGCGGGCGAGGATACCGCGGGCCTTGGCCCGGTCGGCTTCGTTCTGGACAGCTTCCAGATCAGACGGGGTGTGGGAGGCCATGATCTGCCCGACGCCCCACTCCCGGTTCAGACGGGTCAGGGCGTTGACCTGGTCCACGATCCCGGGACCGGCGGCCAGGGTGTTCCACAGCTCATCGAGAATGACCAGGAACCGTTTGCGGTCGATGACCCCGTCGTCGGCCAGCAGGTTCGAGGTGATCACGGTGCCGAATCCCGCCGACCAGCACGCCATCAGGGTTGCGGCCCGCAGGTCGTTCTCGACCTGGGAGATGCGGGAGAGGTCGAACACCATGGGTTTGCCGGCCTCGATGCGGCTGGTGGAGGGTTTGGCGAACATATCGCCGAAGATGCCCGCCCCGCACAGGTTGGTCAGGGAGCTTTGGAGGCCTTCGGTGATCTCGTTGTAGCGGCGGTCATCGCCCCGGTCCAGGGCTACGGTTCGCACCGCCTCGGGCTTGTCCGTCAGCACCTGCAGCAGATCCTTCATCACGGGGGTTCCCGTGTGGCGTTCGGCCAGGACGGTGAGGCACCGGTCCAGAACCGAGTGTTCCCGTTCAGTCAGCGGCGCCTTGCGCAGGATGGCGATCAGCGAGGTGATCACCGTGCGTCGGCGGGTGTGGGTTTCGGTCAGCAGTTCCTCCCTGCGGGCCGCAGACAGCAGCCGGGCGGCGGCCACGGCGCCGCAGTCGTCCAGCGGGTTGATGTGCCCGACTCCCCGCCCCAGCGGCAGTACCGAGCCGCCGAGTTGTTCGATCATGGCCACATGTTCGCCTTTGGTGTCGCCCAGGATCATGGGTGAGACTCCGAAGGCGGCCAGTCCTAAGGCCATGCGCCGCAGCAGGGAGGACTTACCCAGGCCCGGATTGGCCATGACGAAGGCCGAGGGGTTGGAGATGAGCCGGCTGTTGAGGAACCAGCTGATCGGGTCACAGCAGACGGGTTCACCGGTGAGCAGGTTGCGGCCCAGCGGCACGCCTTCCATCGGGGCCCCGCCGCCGGTGGCCCAGGGGTAGAGGCCGCAGACCTGGACGCTGGTGCCGCGGAACTCGCGCGGCGCATCGAGCACCAGTGCCTCGCCGCGGCCGCGGCCCTTCCATCCTCTCGGGCCTGGACGCTTGGGGCTGCGCAGGGTGTTTTCGGAGGAGCGGGACGTCGAGGTCTTTCCGGCTGTTGCCATCAGAGGGCCTCCCTCACATTGGTTGGCAGGGCCATGTGGTCGGGAATGACCACGCCCAGGGGCAGACCTGCGGCGAAGGTGGAGTCCTGGGACCCGAACGCTTCGCGCAGACGGATACGGGCCGAGGCAGCAAGGTTCTCGATGACCGCTTCGGCGTCGGCCAGTTGGTCCTCGTTCCAGACGGTCGCGGTGACGACCATCCCGAAGTTCAGCAGTCCCGCCCCGGATGCCTCTTCGGCAGCCGTGGCACGGGCCGCCCGCAGGTCACGGGTGTCGCGGGCGGTTTCGCGGTTGCGGGTGGAGGCGTTGAACAGGGCCGTGTTGACATCGTTTTCCACCAGGCTCGCCGCACGGGCCGGGTCGATGGGCCGGTAGAGCATGGTCACGCGCTTGCGCGCGATTTCCGGGGCCGGTTCCAGCAAGCCCTGCAGGATCGTGGCCTGGATGGTCGAGCGCGGCGGCAGCGACATCATCCAGGACTTCGATACGGCGTTGTCGTGGCGGTAGCTGTCCCAGCGCGCTTCGTGGGCCTGCGGCCCGCAGTCGTGCCATTCCAGTTTGGGGGCCCGGCCATCGGCATGGGCCTGGTCGAAGAGCGCGGCCTCCGCCGGGTCGTAGGCGACCCGGATCGTCTCGAACAGTTGCTGGGCGGTGAGCGGAACGGCCACCCCGGCCCCGGTCCCCGACAGGGATGAAGTGATCGCCGGTAGACGCGCGGCCAGATCCTGCCCCATTTCTTCGGCTTTTCGGGGACGGCCCCCGGCACGCAGGATGGATTTGAACGTCACTGCCACATAGGCGCGGGTGGTGGTGGCCCCGGAGGGGAGCATCTGTACGGCCTCGTTCATCACCTGGCGGGCGAAGTCCGGAGCGTCGTCAACCATGCGCGCATTGACCTTGCGGGCAAGCCGGTAACCGGTGTCGGGGGCGGTTTCGACGGTCACCGACGCTGCCGTCAGGCCTGGTTCATCGGTGAGCATGCTCAGCCAGTGGCCCCAGCGGGAGACCCAGCGGTTCATCTGCTCCTGGTCGACCATTCCGCCGCCGTCAGGTTCGGAGCTGAACACCACAGTGAAGTGCCCCTTCTGCGGGACTTCAATGAGCGCGAAGGGCCGCCCGTAGGCGTCCATGTGCTCGGTTACCCGGGAGCGGGCCGAGATGCCGGGCAGCTGGTTCGTGCCGCCGGGCACGAGCCCGGTGGGGCCGGAACGGTAAATGTTGGCCCCGGTGTAGCGGGTATTCCACCAGCCCAAACGACGCACGATCCGCTCGACGAGGGTCATGCCGTGCTTGTCCTTGACCACGGTCATCCCGACGGCCACGGCGATCAGCAGAAGCACCACGGCCGCCGCGACCCACTGGCTGAGCATCACCAGGAACACGCAGAGCACCGCACCGATGATCAGCAGGGTCGTCGCTGCGGTGGACAGTCCCGCCAGTCCCTTGGACTGCGGAACACGGTAGTTGCCGAACTGCAGGGGACGGGCGTCTTCGCGGTTTTCAAATCCGGTCTGTTCCATGGATTCCCTCATTTCCGGCCTGGCCGGCCATCGGCTGAATCACCTGTCGAACGGGTGGGCTGGGCACCCTTGAGGGTGGCCTTCGCGGGCGGGGCAGCGCTGCGGCCGGTGGACGGTGCTGCGCGTCCCGTCGCGGACGCACCCGAGGGGGCCGGGCCGCTGGCTCCAGCACCTTCAGTGCGGCCCGGAGCCCGCCCGCCCTTGGCGGGGGTACCTGGGCTCTGCCCGGCCGCTCCCGAACCGCCTGGGCCCTGAGATCCCTGCGCCGGGGCACCGGAACCGCCGGTTCCTGCCCCGCCGCCCGCTGCTCCCTCGCCCATCTGAGCGCTGGAGGCGACGTTGCTGGTCAGAGTCTCCTTGGCCGCGGTGGCAGCCTTGGCGCCCAGCGTCACAGCCGCTCCGACGCCGGCGGTGGCCGCCCCGGCGGCCGCCGCCGTACCTGCTGTTCCGGCCGCCTTGCCTGCTGCAGCCGTTGCGCCTGCACCGGCCGGGGGCTTCCCCGCCAGGAAAGCCTTGTCCCCGCCCCCAGCGGGCGGTGCGCCCGGGCCTGCGGAGCCGAACCCCCGACCGCCGCGGCCCAGCATGGCAGCCCCAGCCGGGATCGCCGCCGCAGCTCCGGCCAGCGCGGCCCCGCCGCCGCCGTTGCCGGACATGGCACCCATGATCGGGGAGAGGAAACCGATGAGCATGGGCAGGGCCAGTACGGCTGCGGCAATCATCATCAGGCCCGCACCAAAGGTAATGATCCCGTTGCCGCTGTCCTCCCAGACCCCGCTGGTGCTCATCTTGATTGCGACGGCGTAAATCACGGCCGCCGCCGGCTTGTAGAAGATGAAGGCCAGCGTCCAGCCAATAATCTTCATGAACCAGTTCCGGCCCATCTCGGTGTTCGTGAATGCCGCGCTCAGGGGCAGCAGCCCGGCCAGGAGAAAAAGCATCCCGGTACGCAGGACCATGAGCATGATCTGGATCAGATTGACGAGCAGGGCCACGATGCCGCCGAGGATGATGAGAATCAGGTTGCCACCCAGCCAGTTCTGGCCACCGGTGACTACCGCATTGTCGATACCCAGCTCGTTGTCCATCCCGAGCAGCTTGACCAGATCACTCTGGAAATCCGGACCAACGGCGGAGTCGATGACCTGCACGGCCAGGGCATCGGCCAGTTCGATCAGGACATTGACGATAGTGACGCCTCCGGCTGAGACCAGCGCCAGGGTCAGCAGGGACTTCAGCAGGTCGCGGGCATGTTCCCCGCGCTGGGTCCAGCCGATTTTCACCCCCGCGATAATCGTGCTCAACACCGCCAGCGCCAGCGTCAGGTACAGGGTCTGATCCTGGATGAATCCGACGGTCCCTGAAACGTTGGCCTGCCGGGCAGGGATGACGAAGGAAATCAGTGAGGTTGCCCCGCTGATGAGGGTTGCGCCTCCGAAGACCATGGTGCTGGTAGTCACCAGGCCCGTTCCGTCCCCGCGCCTCGCATTGGTCGCCAGGGTAATGCCGAGCATGATGACCGAGAACACCGCCAGGGCAAGACCGATCCAGGAAGCATAACTGAGCGCGGTGGCCACCTGTGCGTTGAAGGGCCCGCCCTGGGGTGCATCGATGGGTGTGCCGGTGTCGGTGACCAGGGTGGCGCTTTCGATCGTCACCCAGATGGTCGCCAGGGAGGCAAGGGTGTCGATGACCGCGCTGGTCACGCCGTCGGCGATCTGGTCCATGGCATCACCGGCTGCGCCGGTCATTGCTTCCGCGATGCCCTGCCTGCCCTTACAAGCAATGTCGAGCCAGTCGCACTGCTCAGCCATTGCTGGTCCAGGGGATGTAGCGGGAGAGGTCTGAGACCCGGCCCGAGACAGGACCGCCGGTGCCGTCGTCAGCCCGCACCGACTTCCAGTCCCCGTCCTGCCACACCAGGTCCACGCCCGTGGTCATGTGGGTGAGTCCTTCGCCGTCGTCAAAGGACATCACGACCTCGACTGTGGCCTCCGCATCGGAGTAGGAAAGCAGCCGGAACCCGGCAACCTCCATGGGGATAGCGGCCCCGCCGCTGTCGAGCTGCCGCTGAATCTGAGTCAGTGCAACGTCCTTGCCGGGACTGTCTACCGTCTGGGAACGGGTTGTTTCCAGCAGCAGTTCGGGATCGGCAGAGGACACCAGCAGGTTGGTAGCAGCCAGCAGCGCCCCCTCAGGCGTGTGGGAATAGCAGGACCGCACTCCGGTTGCCTCGTCGATGCGCCCGGGACCGTGCTCCTCTGATGAGGGCGCATCGGTGGCGCCGATGGGTTCCCAAGTCACCTCCGGGGCCTTGGTAAGCGTTTTTCCGCCGGTGGCCTTCAGTCCGCACATTGAGCCCGAGCCGGCGGGAATTGAGGATGCCTGCGGCGTCGCAGCCGCCGGGGGCTGCGACGCCGCAGGTTCATCGCGGGGCCACATCGCCAAAGCCAGACCCGCGGCCGTCAGCAGCGCCACCACAATCGCGGAGAGCACAAACCGGGGCGTGGTCCACCACTTCTTGTGGTCCATTTCGTTCTGGTCACTCATATGAATCTCCTTCGCGCGTAAATGGCCCTGGCGGTGTGTCTCAGGCGGTGCCGCCGCCCGATCCGGTGATGAATCCGATCAGTGTCACGCCGCCGGAAACAAGAGTGACCGCGAGCATGACCTTGATCAGCGAGGAGATTTCCTCGGTGGTTTCGCCCCGGCGTGCGTCGAAGGCCATTTTTCCGCCGATGAGCAGCAGCCCCAGGACGCAAACGCCCAAGGCAATCCACTTGCCCACCCCGACGATGCGGTTCCAGGCATCACCGAGACCGGGGGGCGCCAGCGGCTCGCTGTCCGGCAGCGTTGCGGAAATAGATGTGAAATCAAGAGCCATCAGAACGGCGTCCATCAGTTCTTCCCTTCAGTGATTTCTGTGGCCGCCTCATCAATGGAGATGAGGACTTCTTTTGCCTCCTTGGCCAGCCGGTCGTCGTCAACCGAGCCCTGGAGCCGCAAATCTTCGACCCACGGCACCGTCCAGGTGCGTGGAACTCCCCCCGCTAATACGCGGGTCCGCCCCCGCAGTTCCCGTGGAGTTCTGCCGGGAGCGGCAGCCACGACCACGAGTCCTGCGAGAACCACCTTCGCGTGTCCGCCGGCGGCCCAGTCCCGGGCGGCGAGTCTGGCCGCTTCGAGCCCGCGAAACGTTTCACGGGCGACCAGGAACACCACCGGGGCCGGGGTTCCCGGTTCCGGGGACGGCCAGCGATGGTGACACTCGAAGCCACCGAGCAATTCCGTCAGGGTGGTTTCCCCGGCCCCGCCATGAACTCCCAGCCAAAACGGACCCGAGGCCGAGGTGGGGAACCATCCAAGCCGCTTGTCATCCGCAGGGGCCGTGATGCCCTGCTGAGGAACCTGGGCTCCCCGTAGGACCGGATTGTCTTCTGACGGGGGTTTTTCCGCGACCGATACCGGTCCGGGCTGCACGGGTGCGACCAATCCCGTCCATCGGTTGCTCATTTGCGCTCCTTGAGGACTTTATGCCCGTGAATGCAACTTCGTAGACTGATTTCTACTTTTGCTACCAGCTCAATCATAGGAGATCGGAACCTACTTTGTGCAACTATATTCAACTATTTACCACTCTGGTGTACTTTGGGTCTTGTGATCGCGGGAGTGATCTTCATGTCTGACTCGCTCGATCGGCTCTTCGAGGGGCTGCCCGAGCGGCTCTCCGTGCAACAGCTCACGGAGGTACTCGGTCTGGCCAGCACGACAGTGACTTATCGGTGGCTGCGGGACGGACGCGTGCCGGCCATTCGGCTCGGCTCG
Organism: Arthrobacter sp. B0427-1-12; assembly: GCF_059092905.1. NCBI lineage: Bacteria > Bacillati > Actinomycetota > Actinomycetes > Micrococcales > Micrococcaceae > Arthrobacter > Arthrobacter sp. B0427-1-12. The sequence continues at coordinate 71,454 of NZ_JBNHIC010000016.1, forward strand.
CACTGGCTCATCCTCCGGGACGATGTGAAGGCCCATCTGCGCGCTCACTACAACGTCCCCCCGGGCAGGGACACCGGGGCGGAGGACACGGACTGATACGGAAGGACCCTCCATGGCCCAGGCACTCGATCGTCCACGCTGCACGGCGATGATCACTGAGAACGACACCGTTCAGGTCTCCATCGACGGCGTGATGACGCCGCTCGACTCGATGGGCGATGCCATCGCCCATCTGGCCGAGACCGCGCGCACCCTGCGCCGCCCGGTGAAGGTCACTGCGGTTGATCCCTCCTCGGAGCACGAGCCGGAGACCTATCTGATCGTGGATCCGGACGGGAACATCTCTGTAGATGCGGCCGCCGCCCAAGCCGCCGGCGGCCGCCGCCGGGGCAGCGGCCCTGTCACGCTCGAACAGATCGTTCCCGCCCCCGCTCCGGAGCCACCTGCACCGGAGCTGCTTGCCGCCGCATCCGGGAACCGCCCCGAGGTTCCGCTCCTTCAGGCCGTCACCGCGCCGTCGGCGGTCCTGGATGCCTCACCGTCAGTTGCCGAGGAATCCGCCGCTGCCGACCCGGTCATCACGATGACGGAACCGGCACCGCCTGCTCCTGTGGTGTCAGATCCCGTCGTCAAGAAGGTCCGGGACATCGACTCGGCGCCCAGCTTCATCGCTGCCGAGAGCTCCCCCGCCGAGGCCCCCGCGATACAGGGCTGGCGCGGCCAACTCAACCGGCTGGGCCTGCACCTTGCACCCGGGCCGAAGGAAGTATCCGAGCGGGAAGACGTTGCTGCCGTCTCACGGCACTGGATCGGCTCGCGCACCATCGCTGTGGTCAACCAGAAGGGTGGGGCGAACAAGACGCCGACGGTCGCCCTGCTGGCCGCCCAGTTCGCCCTGCACGGCGGCAGCGGCGTGCTGGCCTGGGACAACAACGAGGCCATGGGGTCGTTGGGCTGGCGCACTGACGGTGCCGGCCACGACGCCACCGCCCTGGACCTGATCCGCCACGCGGACCGCTTCCTCACCGCCGGGGCGAAGGCAGCGGACCTGGCCGCCTTCGTCCACCACCAGGCCGAGGACGCCTACGATGTTCTGCGTTCCGATGAGACCCCGGGCAACACCCACGAGATCACCGGGGCCGAGGTCGACGCGTTGCACCGGGTGGCCGAGAAGTACTACCGGCTCGTCATCATGGACAGCGGGAACTCGACCCGGGGCGAGAACTGGGCGCACATGATCACCCACACCGACCAGATCGTCATCGCCACCACCACCGAATCCGACAAGGCCCAGGGCGGGGTCAACGCCCTCAAGGCCCTGCACGCCAGAGGAGACGGGGCCGCCGAGCTGGCCCGCAATGCTGTGGTGATTATCTCCGAGCTGCTCCCCTCACACAGCACCAAGGCCCACCGGATCGCCGAGGAGTTCAGCCCGTTCGTCCGCGACGTGGCCATCGTCCCCTTCGATCCCCACCTGGTACAGGGACGCATCCACCACCGCCAACTGCGCCCGGCGACCCGCCGGGCCTGGCTGCACGCTGCAGCTTTGGTCTCCCAGGGCTTCTAATGGCGGTCCCCCGCCCCCGGACCGTCGGCATCGCAGCCCTGCTGCTTCTTGGGCTTGTGCTGACGTTCATCGTCGGCCTGATCCTGTTCGTCACCGTCCTCGCCGCGGAAGAGGACACCTCGGCGCAGTCCTCCAGCTGCACCGTCACTGCGGCCGGCAACGATGACGGGAAGGGCGCCGTTGCCGTGCCCAACGGCTGGGGCGTACTGGTTGATGCCGCAGCCCAGGAAGCCGGACTGCCGGCCAGCCTGGTGGCCGCGCAGCTTCAGCAGGAGTCCGGATGGAACCCGGACGCCCGCAGCCCCGTGGGAGCCCAGGGGCTCGCCCAGTTCATGCCGGGCACCTGGGCCACCTACGGTAACGGCGGTGACCCCTTTGAACCCGCCGACGCCATCGCCGCTCTCGGCCGCTACATGGCCGCACTGAAAGACCAGGTCCAGCCCATCGCAGGAGACGACGCCGACGAACTCGTACGTCTAACCCTGGCCGCCTACAACGCCGGCCCCGGAGCCGTACAGAAACACAACGGACTCCCGCCGTACCCGGAGACCCAGCAGTACGTCCAGAGAATCCTGGACCGCGCCCAGGGCACCTTCTCCGCCGACTGCAAGGCCCCAACCGGAACCCAAGCCTGGAACGGGGACCTCGGCGACGGCGAATGGACCACGCCGCTGCCCGGAGGCACATTCACCTCCGGCTACGGCGGCCGCGCTCTGGCAGGTGTCCCCAGCTGGGCCAACGAACACGTAGGCGTCGATATCGCCACCCCCGGCGGGCCGGGCGGCCGCGGCGGAGTCGTAGTCGCCCCAACCAACCTGCGCATCACCGGCTTCAACGAAACCGACGGGTGCGTCATTGCCAAGGAAAACGGCGACGACCCCGACTTCGGCTTCGCCTTCTGCCACCTTCACGCCTGGGACGTGGCAGAAGGCCAAGAACTCAAACGCGGCGACATCATCGGCACCGAAGGCAACCGCGGCCGGTTCGGAATGGCCGTCCACCTGCACTTCGAGATCTACAAACCAGACGCCCCCGACGTCGTGTTCCCCTACCAGGGCTACAACCTCAACCCCGAACCCATCCTCAAAGAGAAAGGAGCCTGGCCGCAATGACATACCGCCAGCTCTGCCTGACCGCTGCCCTCACCCTGAGCGCACTGTCGCTGGCCGCATGCGGCTCCAGCAGCCAGGCCCCACAGGACCCGCCCAACGACGCTGCTCCCTCAGCCGCAGCCAGCCCCCTGCCTGGCGAGGGCACCTTCGTCTCCCCGGCAGATGCCGACCGCACCGATGCCGACTCCACCGCCGAAATCACCGCACTGATGCTCCACTCCTGGGACACCGTCACCGACCGGACCGAAACCGCCGCCGCTATCCGGGCCACGCCGCTCATGTCAGAAGAATGGGCAGCCAACCAGGTCGAACCCGAACGTAACGCCGCCGGCCCTGGGTGGCTCACCGCAGCCGAACACCGCGGCTACAGCTCCCCCACCATCGCGCCCGCTCTCGGAGACATCAGCCGCAACATCGCCGAAGACAAGGCTATCCGCGCCTACGACGTCGACTGGACCTGGACCGCCCGCGACGATGCCGTCATCCATGACACCGGCCGACGGCAGATCACCATCTATCTCGAGAAGCACAGCGGACAATGGCAGGTTGTCGGACACCAAGCGCAGGACATCCAAGTAGCCCCACAATGACCCGGGAACGGGCGGGCTGTGCCTCCCCGATTTCGGCCAACAGTGCAGCACTGCCCGGCGGATCGTTCCCCAAGATACGATCCGTCGGGCAGTGCCCAATTTGGCTTTGAGTTTTCAAAGAGCCCATGAGTCAGGCTCTGCCCGCCCATCGGCTCTGAGCCTATCACTCATGTGTGACGCATGTGTGAGTGTGGGTCGGGTGATAGCAGTGTTACGAAACCTGCCGGACTTGAACTGAGGTTGCCGAGAGGCGGCTAGGTGTCCTCGTCCAGAATTTTGGTAATCGCCCTTAGCGCTTCAGGATCCACCGGACCGAGGGCCCGGGCGGCAAAGTTTCGCACCTCAGCACGCCTCATGCTGCGGATCAGCTCCAGCTCCGCCTCAACACGTTCTGGCAGCTTTCCCTCCTCCTGGAGGAGGTACTCAGGATCGACGTCGAATACGGAGGCTATTGCCCGCAGTGCTTCATCCGGAACCACTTGCTCTTTCCCGGATTTCAGCAATGACCATCTGGTCCGCGACAGATAGTAGCCGGCCTTCTGGGCTCCATCGCGGATGGCCGGATAGTCAAAGGGCTTACCGGTGTCGGACATAATCACGTCCAGGAGGAGATTGATCTTCCGTGCGAGCGTTTCGGCCCGGCGGAGCCCCGCTGCCCGCTGCGGCGACAGATCGAAATCGCTCACGTGATCCAGCTCCAATTGTTAGCTCCGACGAAACAGCCGAAGGTGACTATTCCGATAAGGGCGCCGGCCAAGGCTTCGCCCCAGGTGTGTTCCCTAAGGGCGGTCCGACTCACCAGCATTATCGGTGATAGTACCAACAGCCAAACAAATGCTGGACCGAATACCGCGGTCCCCCAAAGAACAGCGAAGGTTATGACGGACACGTGCGCCGAGGCATTCATCCAGCGCCGCGCCAATGCCAATCCCGCATTGCCAGCAACGAGTCCTACAACTGTTGCCGGAACGGGGGCCGGGACGTTCAGCAAAGCACAGGCAAACGCCCCGACAACAGTCAGTATTGTAACCACCTTTGTCCGCCAATTCGCCGGCAAACCCAGCTTCCCGGCGATCAGGGGAAACTTCTTGTAGGTGAATCCGGGGATGACGATGATGCCGACGGCAAGGACAGCCGCGCCGAAAACCCCGAGTCCGGCCTTTATTCAGGCCAGGACAAGGACCACCAGCACGGTCAAAAGATACTTGGATCGGCAGTTGAAGCTGGGCGACAGCCGTCTGCGGTGTTCGAGGCGGGAGGTCTGAACAGTCAGCACCGTCCCAACTTTTTCGCATCACATCTCCACTACACTAAAAATTGCACACATGATTCACGCATGTGTGAGTAGACTACTTACCGGCGGCAAACTGCCCCCGGAAAGACCGGACAGCGCTGCACACATATACCAACCATCGATTAACGATGCTTGCCACGAGGAGGGCGACATGCCAGGAAGTGCCCCACAGACAATCCAACCCTGGTCGGAAAGTCTTTCTGCCCGCCACGACACGCTGTCATCAGCCTCTCGCTTAAACCTTATTCCTAAGGCTCGCCTCGCAGGGAACCCGGACCAGGGATTGCGGGATTCGTTCACGATGTCCTCTCAGCCGGACTCACGCTGGCAGAAGGGCGACACACCCTCGAATATCCGATTCAGAAATCATTTCGTAAGCAATCATGAACACATGGAACGGTACAAAGCTGGTCCCGGGCGGCCAAGTAAGGGCGACAGGGATGTCTTGATCACGCGCCCTGCGCGCGACGTTGGAAATGAGATTCGTCGCCGCGCCCAGGCTGCAGGAATCCCCTACGGTGAGTACATTGCAGCACTGCTCGCACACGCAGTAGGCAAGCCGGACCTTGCTCCCCCGTCAGCATCACAGGAGGCCTTGCTTATCAAGCGCACCGCATAGAAAAAGGCCCGTCCTTGCGAACGGGCCTTCTCAAAGTTTCTTACTCACTACCGAACGTTTCCGGCAAGATTCCTCGGTACTGAGCGACATACAGATCGGGCTTTTGCATGCCCTGTTCCATATGGAGTTGGTCCCATCATACATGCACACCCTTTTTCGGGAAGGGATGCGCTGCCTGTCGGCGGCGTGTCGGGCGCTGCGTTCAGCGATTCCGTTTTTGCTGACCGTGAGGCAGCCGAGACGGAATGGCGCGCTCTGGCGCGGTTGATTGCCTCGCAGCCGCGGGTGCGGCAGTCCCGGGATGGCGGCAAGAGCTACCGGGACAGCGGCGAACGCGACCTGACCGATCAGCTTCCCACCCTGCCTGCCGCAGTGCGCACCTGCGGCAGGGACGGATTGGTGCGCACTCTGTGTCTTGATCTGGATGCCGGCCGCGGCGGCCAGGACCAGGTCGAGACCGATTACCGCCGGCTGCGAGCCTGGTTCACCGCCCATGAGGTGCGCTGGATCGAGGACCAGTCCCCCGGCGGCGGACGCCACCTGTACATCCCGCTGAATTTCGGGGTGGTCTTTACCGATGCCAAGGAGTTCGTGCAGGCTTTGGCCCGCCGCTACCCCAGCCTGGATGCGGGCCCGCATGAGAACGCCGGCACCGGGGCCATCCGGGTGCCGGGCAGTGTCTGGAAGAAGGGCGGCTACCAGCGGCTGACCATGAGCCTGACCACCGCCTATGACATCGCCCGGCGGCAGCGGAACAACTGGACCGGCTGGTCGAGGCTGCGCGAAGACCTGAAGGACGAACTGGCCGCGGTGCGGCAGCGCCCCACGGAACCGGCCGCAGGCGCATCTGAGTGGCTTGAACCCGGCGAAGACTTCATCCCCCAGGTTGGCGGGAAGCGTACGCTTCCGGCGGCCAAGGAACAGATCGCCCGCAGCGGCATCTACGACACCGCCCGCTACCGCTCCCCCTCGGAGGCACGCCAGAGCGTGCTGGCCTCGGCCGCGGCAGCCGGCTGGTCCCTGACCGACGTGCAGCAGCGGATGCACCAGAACATCTGGACCGGGATGGTCGCCTTCTACGCCCGCTACGCCCCGGTACATAAGGCCAAGGCCCTGCGCCGGGACTGGACCAAAGCCCTCACCTACATCCAGAACCTGCGCCAAAAACCGTCCACCCCAACCGCGGGGAATGACAATGGGCACAAAAGCTACACAAGCCCGCCACCTACACACCCCCCTGTGGTAACCCTGCTTCATTCGCCCGGCTCGCCGAACGAATACCAGTACCTGCGCTCCTGGCAGAACGCGTTAATGATCTTTGAAGAATCCCTGCTCGGCTCGCGGGCCGGGCTGGGCACCCGGATGCTGCTGCGGGCCATGGGCGAAGCCGCCAACAAGGCCGGCAGCCGGTTCATCGAGTTCGGAGTCCGGTCCCTGGCTTTGGCCACCGGCACCCACGAGACCACCGTGGCCCGCCAGCTGCGGGACCTCGCTGCTGACGGATCCGGGATGATCCGGCTGGCCGGTGAAGGCCGCGGGGTGAGGGCGGATCTGTATGAGCTGACCATCCCGGCCCAGTACCGGGACCGGGCAGAAGCTAAAGCATGGCGACCCGGTAAAATCCACGCCCTGCGCCCCGTCTTCCGTGAACTGGGCATCACAGCAGCCTTCGTCTACGAAACCCTCGAACAGGCCGACAAACAGCTCACCAGCACCGAAATCGCCCGAACCAGCGGCCTCTCCCCCAGAGCCGTCAGCCAGGCCCTGGAAATTCTCGCAGCCTGGAACCTCATTAGCCGCACCGACGGCCGCTGGCGCATCACCACCACCAGCCTCCGGGCCCTGGCCGACCGCTTCGGAGTACTGGAAGAAGTGGCCTTACAGCTGAACCGCTACCGCACCGAACGTGCCCTCTGGCACCAATGGCTGGCCAAGCGCCCGCTCACCCAGGAGCCCGTCCTGGCCGGCTCCAGCGATGACTATCCCTTCTGGCAATATGAGGGACCCCCGGATAATGACCAGACCATGGCCGGACTGCTCTACGCACAGGCATCGTAGAAGCAAGACAAGACCGCAGCGCCGGTTCGGACCCGTTAGATGCTGAAGCTCCGAGCAGGGCTGGCAATGGCCGCGGCTTCCGTAATTCTGTAAACACGCTTTTCTGTCTCTCTGTATTTCTGTGTTTCTGTGTTAGCGTGGCGGCATGATTCTTGCGCTGACAAACCTGAAGGGCGGGGTGGGAAAAACCACAAGTTCCCTCTATCTCGCCTCGGTCTACGCTCAACAAGGCACTACTGTCCTACTGGACGCCGACCCCCAAGGTTCGGCATCAGACTGGACCGCACTGGTTGAGGAGGATGGAGGCACGCTCCCCTTTGACGTCAAAGTAGTCAACCAAAGGACCATGAGCCGCGCGGCCAAGGGGTACGACTTCGTTCTTATCGACACTCCCCCGGGTGACGCCCGAATTATCGACGCAGCCATTGACGCCGCTGATATGGTGCTCATCCCAACCGACGCCTCCGCACTCGATATTCAACGGGTATGGCCTTCGATTGACGCCGCAACCCAAAAAGGGAAACCGGCAGCTGTGCTCCTTATCAAAGCCAGGCCAAACACCCGCAGTCTCGCGGCTGCAATCGAAACGTTCGAAGGGGCCGGAGTGGCTGTAGTCGACACCCACATCCCCCTGCGTGAAGAGATCAAAACTTCCTACGGCACCGTTCCCATGACATTTCACGGCTACGAGAGCGTCGCTGCTGATCTCCTGGAGGCCCACAATGGCTGAGAAGAAATCGCTGTCCGACAGGATGAAACCGGCCAAGCCGATTCAGTCGGCCGCGGGAGACTCTTCCGTGGCTGCATCCTTCAAGAAACCCGCAGAGGAATACCCCAAGCGGCTGACACTGGACCTCACGGTCACGCAGCACCGGAAATTGAAGATCCGGGCAATGAACGAAGGCGTTTCCATGAACCAGCTACTCCGCGATTACATCGACACCCTTCCCGAGTAGGAACTCACGGAATACAAGATTTCCGTGTTTCTGTAAATCTGTGTTTCCGTGAACCTGAAGGGCGCTGAAGTCGAGCTTTGGGATCATGCAGATTTCGCAACCCAATAAACAGTCCTTCCCATGCTTAGAGAAGGATGCCTGCCGAGCCTTAATCGCAGGCATCCTTCCAAGCACGGGAACGTAGGGCCATCCAGCTGCCCACCATGCTGCCCGCGCCATGCCGCCGCTGTGGACTGCAGCGACCAAAGGGTCTGTAGAATCCCGGCCGAAGAACACCCGCGAACCAGCACGCCTCCCGGGCCAGGCCTCGGACCCCGTTGATTTCACCCGAATCACCGAACCCGGCGACCTCGCCTAACTGCCCGGCCTGGCGGCGAACCAAACCCTTCTGTGTTTCTGTGAATCCGTGTATCTGTGCTCGGGGCGGGCGTGGAGGTCCGGGCTGTGGGGGAGCGGTCCTCGCTTCGCTCGGGCTGTTGCCGGCGGCTCCTTCGTCGCCGCCGGTCCTTCGTTTTTTGCTGCTGCCCTGCGGATCATACGCGCCGGCTCCGCGGTGTCCAGCCCCTCCTGCGTCGGGGCCAGGAACGGGGCAACTTTGCCGCACGCGCTTCGCTTCGCTCGCTTATTCCGCGCGGCAAACTTCCCCCGCCCGTGCCCTGCGGGTGGACACCGCTGCGTCCGGCGCATGAGCACTTCGTGCCAGCAGGCAAAAAACAACGGGGAAAGGCAGACGCTGGCCGGTACACCAACCGCTGACCCGCCCCCAATCCTCCGCAAAGGACACACACCATGAACACCAAAGCCACCGCCGAGCAGTTCGTTACCGCCGACACCCTGGAAACCGTCACGGCCTCGGCACTGCCCGAGGACGACCGGACCGGGGACGGCTACGACTGGATGGATCACGTCGACGACAACAGCAGCTGGTCCATCCTGCCGCACTGGGGAGTCGATGGTTGGGACGCCGGAAGCTGGCCCTACATCATCCTTGCTGTGACCCGCACCCGGGACGAGACGGGCGAACTGTTCGGATTGGGCGTGTACGTCGAGGGCGACACCTCAACCCGCTACTACCGGACCCAGGAAGCACACTGGCAGGGAATCACTGAGGAAGTGTTCTTCCATTGGAAGAACGGACAGTCGGACGGACCAAAGGAACTGCCCGAGACAGCAGCCGAGCTGGAGGATATCTACCGGAAGCCCTACAGCCACTAGGACCGGCTCAGGACCCCCGTTGCACGCGGAAGCGGGGGTCCTTCTGCCTATCGGGTGGCGGGGCGGTGGCCTCCTCCGCTTCGCTTCTCCGGCCGCCGCCGTCCACGCTGGCGCGGGTGCGGCCATGGCAGGCACCCAGTCATGCAGTTCCAGCCCCGAAACAGAAATACAGAAACACGGAAATCTAGTTTTCTGTGTTTCCGTGAATCCGTGTATCTGTGCTCGGGGCGGGCGTGGAGGTCCGGGCTGTGGGGGAGCGGTCCTCGCTTCGCTCGGGCTGTTGCCGGCGGCTCCTTCGTCGCCGCCGGTCCTTCGTTTTTTGCTGCTGCCCTGCGGATCATACGCGCCGGCTCCGCGGTGTCCAGCCCCTCCTGCGTCGGGGCCAGGAACGGGGCAACTTTGCCGCACGCGCTTCGCTTCGCTCGCTTATTCCGCGCGGCAAACTTCCCCCGCCCGTGCCCTGCGGGTGGACACCGCTGCGTCCGGCGCATGAGCACTTCGTGCCAGCAGGCAAAAAACAACGGGGAAAGGCAGACGCTGGCCGGTACACCAACCGCTGACCCGCCCCCAATCCTCCGCAAAGGACACACACCATGAACACATCCGCACTCGAACAAGTCAGCCCCTCGGAGCTGACAGTGGACACCAACGTCCGCACCGCCGCCGGGCTGACCACGGACTTCTGCGCCTCCATCAAGGAACACGGCGTACTCGTGCCCGTCGTCGCCCACCGCAAGGACGACGGCACCCTGCATGTGCTGTACGGCCAGCGCCGCACCCTGGCCGCCGTCGAGGCCGGACTGGACACCATCCCGGTCTACGTCACCGAGAGCCTCGGCGAGGCCGACCGGCTGGCCAAGCAAGTGGTCGAGAACGACCACCGCCGCGCGCTGACCGACGCCGACCGCACCGAAGCCTTCCACCAGCTGAGCCTGCTGGGCACCAGCGCCGCCGCCATCGCCAAGAAGACCGGAGCCACAAAGGCGACCGTGGACGCGGCCCTGAAGGTCCGCGCCAACGACACCGCAACCGCCGCACTGGCCAATGGCCTGACCCTTGAACAGGCCGCCGTGATCGAGGAATTCAGCGCCCACCCCCAACTGGTCGAGAAACTGGAAAAGACCGCCGCCGAGACCCCCGGCAACTTTGCGCACACCGCCCAGCGGATGCGCGACGATCTGGCCCGCGCCCAGGCGCAGGCCGAGGCCGAAGCCGAGATCATGGCCAAGGGCCTGAAACTGGCGGATGCGCGGATCGGGTACTACGACTACAAAGGCCCCGAATGCATCATCCGCGACCTGACCACCGCCGAGGGCGAGCCGGTCACCGAGGCCGACGCGGACGGCGCAGTCGTCAGCACCGGCTGGAACGGCAAGGTCAACGTCACCTACGTCGTGATGGACTGGAAAGCACGCGGCTACCGGCGCAACGGCAAGCCCGGAGCCGGCGGCATGAACGAGGAAGAAAAGGCCGAACGCCGCCGCGTCATCGAAAACAACAAGGCCTGGGACTCGGCTGAGGCTGTTCGCCGCGACTGGCTCAAGACCCTGCTGGCCCGCAAAACCGCCCCGAAGAATGCCCTGCGGTTTATCGCCCACAGCATCGGCAACAACGCCTACACCGTCGCCGACGGTATCGCCAAGCACAGCACCTTCACAGCCGACCTGCTCGGAGCCGCACCCAACTACGGGGAACTGGCGAAAATCACCGCCAAGCCCACCGGGCGCCACGACATGACCATCCTGGCCGCAGTGCTCGCTGGCTACGAGAAAAGCCTCACCCGCGCCTCATGGCGCGACCCGCGACCGTCCGCCCGCTACTACCTGAACCAGCTGGCCGAATGGGGCTACACCCTCAGCGAGGTCGAGCAGATCATCACCACCGAAACCCCGGAACAGTAGAGAAAATGGGGAGGGCAGGGCAACCTGCCCTCCCCGTTTATCGGGTGGCGGGGCGGTGGCCTCCTCCGCTTCGCTTCTCCGGCCGCCGCCGTCCACGCTGGCGCGGGTGCGGCCATGGCAGGCACCCAGTCATGCAGTTCCAGCCCCGAAACAGAAATACAGAAACACGGAAATCTAGTTTTCTGTGTTTCCGTGAATCCGTGTATCTGTGCTCGGGGCGGGCGTGGAGGTCCGGGCTGTGGGGGAGCGGTCCTCGCTTCGCTCGGGCTGTTGCCGGCGGCTCCTTCGTCGCCGCCGGTCCTTCGTTTTTTGCTGCTGCCCTGCGGATCATACGCGCCGGCTCCGCGGTGTCCAGCCCCTCCTGCGTCGGGGCCAGGAACGGGGCAACTTTGCCGCACGCGCTTCGCTTCGCTCGCTTATTCCGCGCGGCAAACTTCCCCCGCCCGTGCCCTGCGGGTGGACACCGCTGCGTCCGGCGCATGAGCACTTCGTGCCAGCAGGCAAAAAACAACGGGGAAAGGCAGACGCTGGCCGGTACACCAACCGCTGACCCGCCCCCAATCCTCCGCAAAGGACACACACCATGAACAC